>JBLIFE010000222.1:0-4677 GCA_047633515.1 Paracoccaceae bacterium
CATGGGAATGCACCATCGCGGGCGAGGCCCCCGCAGCCAGCACGGCGTTCGCCGCAAAATTCATTGCCACAAAGTTGGTGATACACTGAACAAGCGGTTCGGCATGGCGCATCCGCAACAAGCCGGCGGAAGGAGGCAAATGTATCATCGCGCAATCCTCGTGTTCACACCGGAGGACATGCGGAAAAAAGCTGCGCACCTGTCGTTTCAGGTGTCAACGCGACTTCCTCCGCCGGTATCATCCGGGTCAGGTTCAAAGGGTGCTTCTCAGACTGGTCCAAAGACCAGACGCCCCTGTCTACCGTGGCTTAAACCACCAAATCGCAGTCCTGTCACGGAGATTTTCTAACAAGTATTTGCACAAGATATTTTAACAGCCGTTTTCGAACGCGCCCGAACAGGCATGCCCGATTGTCAGCCAGCATCTGTTCTGACAAGGTGCGCAACATGGAAAAAACCGCCCCCCCCCTGACCGGCCTGAAGGTCGTCGAGCTTGCCCGCGTTCTGGCCGGACCATGGATTGGTCAGGCATTGTCCGATCTTGGCGCCGAAGTCACCAAAGTCGAATCCCCCGAGGGCGACGACACACGCCAGTGGGGACCGCCCTTTATCGAGCGGGACGGGGACAAGAGTGCTGCCTATTTCTATTCGACAAACCGTGGAAAAACCTCTGTCATTGCGGATTTCCGCACCCCCGAGGGCCAAAAAACCGTGCGCGACCTTGTCGCGGATGCCGACATTCTCATCGAGAATTTCAAGGTCGGAGGGCTGGAAAAATACGGGCTGGATTATGACAGCCTCTCGGCGCTCAATCCGCGTCTTGTGTACTGCTCGATTACAGGCTTCGGACAAGACGGACCCTATGCCAAGCGGGCAGGATACGATTTTCTGATTCAGGGGATGTCAGGACTGATGTCGATCAACGGAGAGGTCGGGCGCGAACCACAAAAATTCGGCATCGCAGTGACAGATATCGTGTCCGGGCTGTACGGGACCATCGGGATACTGGCTGCCATCGAGAAACGGCACCAAACCGGGCGCGGCGAGCGGATCGATATCTCGTTACTGGATTGCGCGACCGCTTTGTTGGCCAATCAGGCCATGAATTACCTCGCCTCGGGCGAGGTGCCGGGACAAATGGGAAATGCGCATCTTAACCTGACGCCCTATCAGGTCTTTCCGACAAACGATGGCCATATCATTATCGCTGTCGGCAACGCAGGCCAGTTTGGTCGTCTGTGCAAGGTTCTGGGGCTTGAAGACACAGCAAATGACCCGAAATTCGTCACCAACGAAGACCGGATAGCCAACAGAGCCGAACTTACCTCGACACTGGGTGCAAAGATCGGGGCGTGGAGCATGACAGATCTGCTTGTCGCACTGGAGGCCGCAACGGTACCAGCAGGACCGATCAACCGGATCGATCAGGTTTTCGAAGACCCGCAGGTCAAAGCCCGAAAACTGCAAATCGCTCCGCAGGGCATACCGGGCGTCCGGGGGCCATGGCGGTTTTCGGAGAGCCGGCTTTCGTTGGACCGTGCCGCGCCAATTCTTCCCAAGGCGTAAGGGCCCAAGCACCACTCCCGCCAGATCGCCCTGCGCCCCAAGGGGCACAAACGATCTGTTGGGCATGGCAGCCGGGGCAAGCCCCGGCTGTGCGCGCCGCAGCAACCGACGATTGCAATGCCAACGAAGGTACGAGGCTGTTATTGCCCTGACACGCCGATCTGCTCGAAATTCCGGCTCAGCAAAGAGACAAACCGGGTTGCAGCAATGGAAAGACTGTGACCGCCCCGTTGGATAACAGCCACACGCGCGGTCGGATTGCCCAAATGCGCCAAAGACTGTACCGGCGTGTGATCGCACACATCCTCGCGCAACCAGAACTGAAGCGCGGTCGGGCTCATCAGCACAGAGGGGATACGCACCGTACTTTCCACTGCTGCCCGGAGTGTCAAACGGCGACGTCTGGCAAACAGGTCAAGCACAACACGCACCCCCAAGGACGGGTCAGGAAGAATAAGCTCGTTGGTAACGAAATCCTGCAACCGAACCGGCTCCTTGTGCGCCCGAAGCGCGCAGACCGCCATATCGGCAATACACAAAACCTCGCCCTTTCCTGTCATTTCAGGCTGCACCACGACGGCGATATCAGCCTCGTACCGGTTCAGCAGATCGTCAACATTGTCCCGCAAAACCGGTACCATCTTAAACCGGACCCTCGGGAACATCTGGCGGTACTGCTGGATTTGAGAGGGCAAGAATCCCTGAACAAGTTCCCCTGTGACAGCTACGGTGATCAATCCGATAGAGCCGCCTTGAAGCTCGACAACAGTTTTTCTTGCGCCCTCAAGACGCGCAATGTGCTCAATAAACTGGCGATAGTATATTTCTCCAGCAACAGTGAGCCGAACACCGGTTGCCTTGCGATCAAACAACTCTGCGTTCAGCTCTGCCTCAAAGGCAGAAATCTGCCGATTGAGCGAAGAGGCAGAAATGCCCATTATTTCAGATGCTTTACGAATGGACCCTTCACGCACAATCAACTTGAATGCATGATAAATTTGAAGGTGCTTCATCGTTGATCCGACCTAGTTGTGCGTATTTTGCACAACAATATCTCATTTTTATATGCAGACAGCAACACCTCCGCAATTTTACACCATGAGCTGCGCGTCCAACAACGCATTGAATTTTTTCGATTGTTCACAGGGACTAAAAATATGATGAAAACGCTCCTCTCCACGGCTGCTGTCACGGCAGTTTTGGCCTCCGCGGCGGCCGCCGAAATCAAAGTCGGCATCTTGCACTCGCTCTCCGGCACGATGGCAATCTCCGAAACCACGCTCAAGGACACAATGCTGCTGCTGATCGAAGAGCAAAACGCAAAGGGTGGCCTTTTGGGTGAAATGCTTGTGCCTGTCGTCGTGGACCCTGCGTCGGATTGGCCGCTGTTTGCCGAAAAAGCCCGCGAGTTGCTGACGGTGCACGACGTTGACGTTATTTTTGGAAACTGGACCTCGGTGTCACGCAAATCCGTGCTGCCCGTCATCGAAGAACTGAACGGCCTGCTGTTTTACCCCGTGCAGTACGAGGGTGAGGAAAGCTCGAAGAACGTTTTCTACACCGGTGCGGCCCCCAACCAGCAGGCGATCCCGGCCACTGATTATTACCTCGAAGAGCTGGGTGTTGAGAAATTCGCGCTGCTTGGAACCGATTACGTATACCCGCGCACGACCAACAACATCCTTGAAAGCTATCTGGTCTCAAAGGGCATCGCGGCTGAGGATATCTTTGTAAACTACACGCCTTTTGGCCATTCTGACTGGTCCAAGATCGTGGCTGACGTTGTCGCACTGGGGGCAGACGGCAAAAAGGTCGGTGTGATCTCGACGATCAACGGCGATGCCAACATCGGCTTTTACAAAGAGCTTTCCGCAGCCGGCGTTTCTGCTGACGACATTCCCGTCGTAGCGTTCTCGGTGGGTGAAGAAGAGCTTTCGGGCTTTGATACGGCCGGTCTTGTTGGTCACCTCGCGGCATGGAACTATTTCCAGTCTGCGGAATCCGATGCAAACACCGCGTTCATCGACGCCTGGAAAGCGAAAATGGGCGAAGACCGCGTCACCAACGACCCGATGGAGGCCCATTACATCGGCTTCAACATGTGGGTGAATGCCGCAACAGCCGCCGGAACCACTGATGTAGATGCCGTGCGCGCCGCAATGTACGGTCAGGAATTCCCGAACCTGACCGGTGGCACAGCCGTTATGCTGCCAAACCACCACCTTTCCAAGCCTGTTCTGATCGGTGAGATCAACGCAGAAGGCCAGTTCGACATCATCAGCCAGACCACAGAAGTTCCCGGCGATGCGTGGACAGACTTCCTGCCTGAATCGGCTGTTCTGACGTCTGACTGGAAAGACCTTGGTTGCGGTATGTACAACACCACCACAAATACTTGTGTCCAGATCAAGTCCAACTACTAATTCACTCAGCTTGGAGGGCTGGCACCTGTCCAGCCCTCCGGCACCCTCCACCGCACCGTTTGCTGCGACCCAAGGACTATATTTTCATGTTTCGTTGTATTGCCGCCATTTGCCTTTTGCTTTCGGTATGCGTCGCGACACCGGGTTACACCCAGACCCTTCAAGACGTGCTTCAGGAAAATCAATCGGCGATCTCCAATGCCTCGCGAAAGACGATCGACGATGCTTTGACAGCCATCATTGCGAACGGCTCTGATGAAGCCCCTGTGTTTCTGGAAAAGTGGCGCGAAAAAGAGGTGTGGCAACGCGAGGACGACGGCCTGTTCTTTTTTGTCACGACACCGGACGACGAGACCTATCAATTGATTGACATCACCTCGGGCGAGGTCGTCGGGAGTGCTGAAAAACGGGCTCTGAAACACCTTAGGCCCAACAGTGGCGTACGCGGGGTCATTGCCGTCGCGCTTGTGCAATTTCAACTTAGTGCGCGCGACCCCGCCCGCCGCACGTCTGCCCTCGAAGCGATCGAGCGCGATCCGGATGCCTCCCAGTTGCCAGCTTTGCGCGGGGCTATCGACAACGAGCCTGACCCGACGCTCAAGGCCCGCAAGATTGTTCTTGAGCGGTTGCTGACTGCGCGTTTCGACAAAAGCGAAGCAGCCCGCGTCACAGCGATTTCGGCTCTTTC
>JBLIFE010000223.1:0-4648 GCA_047633515.1 Paracoccaceae bacterium
GTGCTACGAGCACGGTGGAATGATCGACGACGGCACCGTTTTTCGACTTGGCAAGGACAACTTCCGCTGGATCGGTGGCTCTGACTACGGGGGCGAATGGATACGCGAACAGGCTGAAAAACTTGGACTCAAGGCGATGGTGCGCTCTTCGACAGACCAGTTGCACAACGTTGCCGTGCAGGGGCCATCCTCGCGCGATCTGTTGCGCGAACTGGTGTGGACGGCTCCGCACAATCCCGAGTTCGACCAGTTGGGCTGGTTCCGGTTCACGCCCGCGCGGCTGCGCAATGAAAGCGGCACACCGTTTGTTATCTCGCGCACCGGCTATACCGGCGAATTGGGCTATGAGGTCATGTGCCATCCCAAAGATTGCGCCGAAATTTTCGAAGCCATCTGGGAGGTTGGCAAGCCTTACGGGCTGGAGCCGATGGGCCTTGAGGCGCTGGATATGGTGCGTATCGAGGCTGGTTTGATCTTTGCGGGCTATGACTTTTCGGACCAGACCGACCCCTTTGAAGCGGGCATCGGGTTTACCGTGCCACTCAAGTCGAAAACAGATGATTTTATCGGGCGCGATGCCCTGATCCGGCGCAAGGAGCACCCCTCACTTAAGCTTGTGGGGCTGGACATCGACAGCAATGTCGACGTTGCGCATGGCGATTGCATTCACATCGGGCGGCCACAGATCGGCGAGGTCACATCGTCGATGCGATCACCGTTGTTGGGCAAAAACATTGCACTTGCGCGCGTCGATGTGGCCCATGCGGCGGTCGGCACAAGGCTTGAGGTTGGCAAACTGGACGGCCATCAAAAGCGCCTCCCCGCCGAGATCGTGCCCTTTGCCCATTACGATCCCAAGAAAGAGCGCCCACGCTCGTGACAGGCGCGCGCAGATGCGGGGCGGCATTTAATTGCTGCGCCGCACCTTCGCCTGATCCGGCGCTAACCGATGCTGTCTGCCAGCCACTTTTCCGCGGCTTTGGCTTGGTCAAAGGGGAATGCTTTTATTTCGATCCCCGGAAAAAGGGCGCCCTCGACGGCGGCGGCTGATCGTATCCAGCTTGTATCACACAGCACTGCACATTTATCGAATTTCCCGAGCAACCCGAAAAGCTTTGGCAGGCGGCTGAATTCAACGCCAATCGCACCGAATGCCGGCAGGGCGAAATCGGAAATTTCATAGAGCATACGACCGTTGGTGACTCCGGCGGATTTCTCGATCAATGCGTCGAGCGCGGCTTCCATCGTGTCCGCGCTAATGCTCCCTTGAAGGGCGATATCCACGCGGTTCGCTGACGGTTTGGTAATCTTGAACATATTGGCACCATCCTGTTTGACAGGCCAATCCTTGCACAGCGCTGATAGGATTTCGTTGATTTCAATCAATCAGGCGTTTGGTTGCTGTGCGGGGCGAAAGTTTTGACACGACCTGTTCCGGAGTGGTGCAGCCCGCTCCGGAACAGGTCGCGTGCTAGTTCTGCAAATAGACGGCCAGACTGTCGTCCAGTGCGTCTTTCCACGGTGTGTGGTGAACAGGGGCCATGGTGCCGGTAATGACGGATTTATAGGAATTGTCGCGGAACGTCATGATGCCCTGCTTTTTGTGGCCCTTCCATGCTTTGAAGGCCTCGCATGCGCCTTCGACATCAAAGCTGGGGTAATCTGTTTCGGCGACCAGCTCTTTGATGTAATCGCCCTGATACCAGATTGCGTCATAATCATCTGCGCCTGCGTCTTCTCGGGCGATGCGGTCGTCGACATCGGCGCGCATGGCGGTTTGGTCGGGCAGGGCGATGCGCCCCATGATAACATCGCGCACCCACCATGCCTGAGCGTCGAACATGTTGAACGTGAACCATTGATCCTGCATGCCCAGATAGAAAAGAGCCGGATTGCCCACAAAGGCGACCCCTTTGTACAGATCGGTCGTCGCAAGCCGGTTGGCCGTTTTCAGACGCAAGTCTTCAGCAATAAAGGGGAAATGGTGTTGATAGCCGGTGCACAGGATGATCGCGTCCACATCCTTTGTCGTGCCGTCCTTGAAATGAGCGGTCTTGCCCACAACCTTGGTCAGCAACGGCACCTCGGCCCAATTGTCGGGCCAGTCATAGCCCATGGCTGCCGTCCGGTGACTGACGGTGATCGTGCGCGCGCCGTATTTCCAGCATTGCGAGCCGATGTCCTCGGCGGAATATGACGTGCCGACGATCAGGATATCCTGATCCTTGAATTCGAGCGCATCGCGGAAATCATGCGCATGCAGCACGCGACCCTTGAAGCCGTCAAAGCCTTCGAACTGCGGCACATTGGGGGTCGAGAAATGACCGGAGGCACAGATAACATGATCGAACTCTTCGGTGTATTCATGATCGTTGGGCAGGTCCTTGACCGTGACAAGAAACTTCCCGTTGGTGAAGTCAACGCGCCGCACGGCTGTCTCGAAGCGGATCCAGTCGCGCACGCCTGCTTTGTTGACGCGGCCCTCGATGTAATCGAACAACACCGCGCGGGGCGGATAGGACGCGATTTGTTTACCGAAATGCTCCTCGAAGGAATAATCGGCGAATTCCAACCCTTCTTTCGGGCCGTTCGACCAAAGGTAGCGGTACATCGAGCCGTGAACCGGTTCGCCGTACTGATCAAGACCGGTGCGCCACGTGTAATTCCACAGCCCCCCCCAGTTCGCCTGTTTTTCAAAACAGCTGATCTCGGGGATATCGGCCCCTTTTTCGCCGGCCGATTGGAACGCCCTGAGTTGCGCAAGTCCGGAGGGGCCAGCCCCGATTATGGCGACGCGTTTTGTCATTGTCGGTTTCCTTTCTTCGAAAGGGCCACAGCAGGGCAGGCTGCTGTGGCCAGATAAGTGAGAGCGGGTCCTGCGGGGCAGGTAGACCGGATCAGATATCCAGTGTGTTCTCTTTTTCCCAAGCCGAGAAATGCGAGGTGAAATCATTCCACTCCTGCATCTTCATTTTGATAAAGGAGTTCGAGAACTCCTCGCCCATCATCGCCTTGAGGCTCTTGTCCTTGTCATATTCGCGCAGCGCATCCAGCATGTTGAGCGGCAGCTTGGGCGCCCCGCGTACCTTGTGCCCCTCGGCATACATGTCGATATCATAGCGTTTGCCGGGGTCTGATTTGCAGCGGATACCGTCAAGCCCGGCTGCGATGATGACCGCCTGAAGCAGATAGGGGTTCACGGCCCCGTCGGGCAGGCGCAATTCGAACCGGCCAGGACCCGGCACGCGCACCATGTGGGTGCGGTTGTTGCCGGTCCATGTGACCGAGTTGGGCGCCCAGGTGGCCCCGGACATCGTGCGCGGCGCATTGATCCGTTTATAGCTGTTGACCGTCGGGTTTGTGATCGCGGCCAGCGCCGAGGCGTGCTTCATGATGCCGCCCAGAAAATGCGCGCCCTGTTCTGACAGACCCAATTCGGCGGTCTGGCTGTCGCCCTTGGCCCCGGCAAAGACATTGACCTTTGCCTGATCACCCGGTGCGTCCCAGACCGAAATATGCGCGTGGCAGCCGTTGCCGGTCAGCCCCTCGATTGGTTTGGGCATGAATGTTGCGCGAAAGCCGTGCTTTTCGGCGACGCTTTTGGTCATGAATTTGAAAAAGCTGTGCTTGTCGGCTGTGGCAAGCGCGTCGTCGAACTCCCAGTTCATCTCGAACTGGCCATTCGCATCCTCGTGGTCGTTCTGATAGGCTCCCCAGCCCATTTCGAGCATATAATCGCAAATCTCGCGCACGACTTCATAGCGACGCATCACGGCCTGTTGGTCATAGCAGGGTTTGGCGGCAGTATCGAAGGGGTCGGAGATCTGGTCACCCTCGGGGGTCAACAAGAAGAATTCGGCCTCGATCCCGGTTTTCACGTGCAGCCCTTCTGAGGCTGCATCGGCAATCAGGCGGCGCAGCACGTTGCGCGGAGCTTGGGCGACATCCTCGCCCTCCATCACACAGTTCGCAGGCACCCACGCGACCTCGGGCTTCCATGGCAACTGGATCGCGGCATCGGCATCGGGCACGGCCAGCATGTCGGGATGCGCCGGCGTCAGGTCAAGCCATGTGGCAAAGCCCGCAAATCCGGCGCCGTCTTGCTGCATCCCTGCAATCGCCTGTGCGGGAACAAGCTTGGCGCGCTGCCCTCCGAACAGATCGGTATAGGACACCATGAAGTATTTGATGTTATTTTCTTTTGCGAAAGCGGCCAGATCTCGGGGCATGTACGTCTTTCCTTGTGCTTGTCGGTTTCAAAAAAAGGGGTGCCCTTTTTCGAGGGCACCCTTTCCAGATCAGTATTCGGTACCCTTTTTGCCGGGGTACCAATCCGTGCCGGCCAGTGGAATGCGCGCCATTGCGGCCGCCTCCATGGTCAGGGCACACAGGTCTTCGGGCTCGAGGTTGTGCAGGTGGCTTTTGCCACAGGCGCGCGCAATCGTCTGTGCCTCCAATGCCATCACCTTGAGGAAGTTGTTCAGGCGTCGTCCTCCCTCGACCGGATCAAAGCGGGCCATTAACTCGGGGTCCTGCGTGGTGATACCTGCCGGATCACGCCCTTCGTGCCAGTCGTCATAGGCCCCGGCCGTGGTGCCAAGCGCGTTGTACTCTGCCTCCCAGCGCGGGTCGTTATCGCCAAGAGCAA
>JBLIFE010000224.1:0-4646 GCA_047633515.1 Paracoccaceae bacterium
TCGGCCAGCAGTGCGATTGAACACGAGACCAGCGATCTGTCCAAAGCAACGGACCTGTCGCGCAATGGCGCACTCAAAGGGCGTGACAGCCTTGAAAAAAGTCTGACCGCAATCGAAGGCGCAAATCAGGCCGCAGGCAAGATTTCGGAAGTGGTCGAGGTAATCAGCGACATTGCGGTGCAAACCAATCTGCTTGCGTTCAATGCCGCCATCGAAGCCGCCCGCGCCGGCGAACACGGGGTTGGTTTCTCGATTGTTGCCGACGAAGTGCGCAAACTGGCCGAGCGGAACGCCGATGCCGTGCGCAATATCACCCGACAGATCGAAATCGCCGTGCAACATATCAACCAGGGGACATCAGGCGCCGGTGATGCGCTTGCGGCGCTGGATAATATTTCGGGCGACCTACAATCCAATGTCTCCACACTCTCGGAACTATCGACCAAGACCGGCTTGCAGGCTCAAGCAACCCAAGCCATTCAGGCGCTGGTCAGTGATCTAGAGGCGGCAGTTCAAAAGTGAGGGTGCAGAAATGGTAGCTGACTCCGTAGGAATTTATGGCGCCATGCGGGTTGGTGACGCGCTGTTGGGCGTGGCAATCGAACACCTCGCAGAAGTATGCCCCGTCGGCCCTTTGTCTCCGCTGATGATGCGGCGGACGGGTCTTCTGGGATCTTTGGATTTACGTGGAACACTGGTGCCGATCATGGATCCAGCGGTGCTCTGCGGTATCGGTCAAGCAAGTGCGCCACCACATTTTGCGGCAATTCTCAAATTCGAGGGCCGCTTGCTAGGCATAGGAATCGATGCGATTTCCGGCCTCTCGCAGGTGTCGAAAAACGCCGTTCAACCCCTCGACACAAGCCCGAATTCATTGGCACAAAGTGTCGTTGAAGGCGGGTTTCTGCAGGGTAAGGATATAATCACCGTCATTGATGTGCCGAAAATTTTCAATTCCGCAGCCACACCGTCAGTAACGGCACGCGATGCAAACGCACAAGATGCCCATAATGATCCACGCCAGCCAATGCTGACCTTCGATGTCGGCGAGGCGACGTTTTCGGTGGCCGCTATCGAGGTCCATGGGACCGTCCCACGACAGGTTATCGACCGCAACTCGCTTACGTCCGGATTTTGTCTGGGGACAATCACACATCACGGCAGGCGTATTCCTGTAATGGCAACGACATCTGTCTTGGGGTTGGGTCATAGAACGCATCACGAATGCGCCGAAATTGTGGTTTTGCGGTTTCCCGATGATCGCCTGCTGGGATTCGCCGTGGATGCGATACGCAAGATCATCTCGATCGATCCTGCGCAGTTGAAAAAGGCACCTGCCGCACTCTCCGGTCGTAGCAATCTGCTGTCTCATGTGTTGATAGGCACCGATGGGGATCAAGTATTTAACATCAGTATTGACGCTCTGCGTCTTGAGCCAATGTGTCGTGAACTGGCGGAGATGTCATCAAAAACCGAAGACATTCAGGCCACCAGCTTGATCCCACCTGATCAACTTACAGGAGGGAACACCGTTCATGAACGGGTTCGCTATCTTGTTTATGACGCCGGCGGGTTGGTCGCCACCCCCGTGACACAGGTGATCCGCATCGTGGAGCCGCCCAAGACAGTTGTTCCCGCGCCGGGCGCCGGGCACGGCATTCAGGGGTTGTTTGCCCAAGACGGCTTTACCGTCCCCCTTGTGAACCTATCACAGGTGCTGGGCGGTGCCCAAAGCCCAGAAGGCCATCAACGGGTGCTGCTTGTGGGTACGTCAGAGGATCAGGTCGGGTTTGATGTCTCCAGCGTTCACAGCATCGAAACCTCGGCGTGGCGGTTTTCTGGCAAAGGCATCAATGATGATCACGAAGCTGTCGTCATGTTGGGCTTGGGAGCAGAACAGCGGGCCCTCCCTATTGTCGATCTCGAGCAACTTTCCGCGACAACCCTGGGCCTGTAATCTGCTTCTAATTGCTCTATGCAGAGGTCACAGTCAGCCTTCTCTTTCGTCCTGCCAGACCTGACTAAAGCCGCGCTTGACGGATCCCGTCTGTTTATGAACCCACCTGTCAGGTCCACCGCTCCAAGATGGAAAATCACAAATTTCACGCACTTAAACGCATGTTAACTGCGTTGAGACTAAAGATCAGGGGTACCCTTCTGTGAGAATCCCATGACAGCCCAGCTTAAAAAATTCTGCCAACAAATCGAGCTTGATAGAACGATCGATATCGAGCTTGCCTGCAACATCGCCGATGGCAAGATCGGCCTGTACCTCGGCGATGCCGCAGAGCGTCGGTGTGCTGCGTCTCACCAACGTCTTGTGAGGGTCATTGCGGAAAAGCGTCATGTCTATGGCATTACGACAGGGTTCGGTCCGTTGGCAAACCGGCTTGTAAGTTCTGAAAACGGTACGACGTTGCAACAGAACCTTGTTCATCACCTTGCCAGCGGTGTCGGTGCTCCCTTTTCGTGGAACGAGGCCCGCGCCATTGTTCTTGCGAGGCTCATGTCGATCGCTCAGGGCGCCTCAGGTGCATCAACAGAAGCCATCAGCGCCCTTCTTGCCCTATTGAACTCCAACCTTGCTCCTGTGCTTCCCAGTCGCGGAACAGTGGGTGCCTCTGGGGATTTAACACCGCTGGCCCATATGGTGCTATGTTTTCAAGGCCGCGGTTCGTTTCAATGTGATGACGGATCAATCATCGACGGGCTCGCAGGGCTTGCCGCGCTGGGCATTCCACCGCTGGACCTGTCACGGCGCGACGGTTTGGCATTGGTCAATGGCACTTCGGCCATGACCGGAGTTGCTGTTTTGAATGCCCGCGCAACACAGCGCGCAATCGAGTGGTCTTTGGCCTTAACTGCTGCAATGGCGGAAACAATGGAAGGTCGGATCGAAGCCTGGCATGGCGCATTCGGCGCACTGCGTCCACACCACGGGCAAATCAAGGCGGCCAAAATCTTGCGACATCGCGTTTTCGGAAGCCAAAGGGTCACAACAGATTTTATCGCCGAACGTAGGTTGGATGCCGGTGATTTCAAAGTCGAGACCGAGGCCGGTCAAGACGCCTACACACTACGGTGTGCGCCGCAGGTCATCGGAGCCGTCTGGGATACAGCAACCTGGCATGACCAGGTTGTGCGCACAGAGCTGATATCTGTAACCGACAATCCAATCTTCCCCGAGGCATCGGACTCAATTGCGTTGCATGGCGGTAATTTTATGGGACAGCATGTTGGCCTTGCCTCTGATGCACTGGCCAATGCGCTCGTTGTATTGGCAGGCCTGACCGAAAGGCAGATCGCACGCATTACAGACGAAAAGTTGAACAGGGGGTTACCTGCGTTTTTGCACCAAGGCCCCGCAGGTTTGAACTCCGGTTTGATGGGCGCACAAGTGACCGCGACCGCTTTGTTAGCCGAAATGCGGACAACGGGCGCGGCCTCGACCCAGTCGATTTCGACGAACGGAGCCAATCAAGACGTCGTATCAATGGGCACGATCGCGGCACGCCATGTCTCGGAAAAGTTGGCGCGACTATCTGAAATCCAGGCAATCCTTGCTCTGAGTGTAGCTCAGGCCATGGATATTTTGATAGAAAAAGAGCCTCAACGGCCTTTTTCCCAAAGTGCACAAATGCTTCATGCTTTCATCCGGCGCTACAGTGCAAAAATTGACTCCGACCGCCCATTGGGTCCCGAAATCGAACTCCTTGCAAAGGCTTTGAAACAATCTTCAATAAATCGGTCCGGATTGGCTGGAGGCTTATAGAGATACTGCACTTGCTCATATTGCACAGCATTTTGCCACTTCGCACCATTTCGGCGGATAGAAACTGCCCAGTTGAGCAAGAGCTTGAAGTTGCAGCAGGAAAGATGTCTGCTCACCAGCCCAGAAAGTGACGGGACGTTGGATCGACAATTCCAGGTCAGATACGACCAGCCATCATCGCTCGAGATAGAATAAATATGTGCCGCCTGTTACCTGATATGCGGTGCGCCATTGCCAAAAGGACACTTTTGATTCGGTGCATCGGCACCAACGTTGTGATCCGGCAGTCGCGCCCTGCAGCGATGTGAGGGTGGCCTCTTAGGCTTGTTCACAAGACCCTGACGCATGCGGGCATGCGTGGAGCCCCGTTCAAACAGTTTAACTGCCATCTGGCGCAGCAAAGATACATCGCGCCGGGTGGTCAGAATCTTGGGCGCGTCCACCTTTCAGGTGCCGCCCAACCACAATATCCGCATAAAAATACGGCCACCAAGAACGGCACACTGGTCTTGTCGCGGTTTAGTTTCGGTCTCTTTCGAGGTAAGCGCCGTCTCCACCCCATTGATATTTCGGTTTAGTTCAGCGGTTTTGCCGTCGGGGGGCATGTCCACCAGCTCGCCGGGGGGGGGCAGGACGAGCTCATTCTGAGGTGATGTCAGTCGGGGCGTAGGCCCATGGCATCAAGGTATCGATGTTCTTTGCGAGGTGGCCGTTGGCCAGCTTGATAAAGATGTCTTGCAAGTTGGCACAGGGTTCGACGCTGTTCATCTTGCAGGTGGCAATCAGGCTGGCGAAGCGAGCCCGGTTTCGACCTCCTTCGTCATGGCCAGCAAAAAGCGCGTTGCGGCGGTTCATGGCTTGGCTGCGGATGGCG
>JBLIFE010000225.1:0-4635 GCA_047633515.1 Paracoccaceae bacterium
CTGCAAAACATGAGCCGTCGCCGCAGGCGTATCCAGACCGACACCGTTTGCCAGCCTACCATCCTTGTTCGGGTAATTCGCAAGGATCAGCGCAACCTTCCGCTGTGCCGCAGGCTTGTGTCGCAAGCGCGCCCAGGCAGCCGCTAGCTCGGCCACAAAGGTGACCCTGTCACCCCGCGCCTTATAGGTCGCTATCGGACATTCGGTCGCCTCGTCGAAAAACGCTTCGCCTTTAAAGGATACCGCACGCGACAATATTCGCCCGTCGACCTCCGGCAAGGCTACATTCATCGCGATATCACGCGCGCCCAAACCGTTAAGTCCCTCTTCCCACACCTGCTCTGACGACGCCGACAGAACGACCTGGAGCACCGGCGCGCCTTGCGCGGCGGGCAGGGTAAGGGGGTTCGATGCCCCCGCGCCCTGCCCCCCGACATCCGGAGTACCAACAGCAAAAGACGTGCAGTTCAAAATCACCGACGGCGGAGCCTGCCCGAACAACTGCTCAAGCGTCGCCGAAGACACCGGATCCTTCAAAGACGCAACAAACACAGGCAAAGGGTTCAGACCCGCCCGCAACAACGCCTTGGTCATCCGGTTGATCGGATTTAACCCCGCTCCCTGCACCAGCGCGCGGTAAAACACCAATGGCACCACTGGCGCGCCCTCGGCCCATTCCGCCCGCGCCGTGGCAACGTCACTGATCCCGGCACCCGGCCAATAGACACCTGCCCTCAGCAATGGCCGCGAAGGCGGCGCCGATGACTCTACGCCTTGAACCATTGACTTTGCATACTCCAACAGGTTCACCGAATTCTCCGGTCCACCCTCGACGAAATAAGCCCACAACGCATCATAATCCGCGTCGCAAACCGTCGAAAGACGCCGTAGTTCGTCGTCGGGTTTGTCATCACCGGGCAGCGCCACAAAGGGCACACCCGCCACAAGCAGATGCGCCGCGTATTGCTCGACCCCGTAGCGCCAGTAACCCAATCCCCCCAGAACCCGCGCCACAACCAGCTTCGATTTACTCGCACAGTCCCCGATATGCAGGTCGACCGACATCGGATGCTGAAGGTGCATCATGCTGGCAAGTCTCAAGCCGGGCGGTGCTGCCATCTCCGAGCGGGCCTGCGACAGCGCCGCAATTTCCGTGTCGGCCGCAGAGATGATCACAATATCCGCAGGTGTCTGGCCAAGGTCGACGGGCTCTTTACCGTCGTCGATACTTCCGGGAGTTGCAGCAAGCAGGTGCATAAGCAGGGGCCTTGAGTTATGAGCCAGAGCTGCACGCGCCACCGGCAAACAGCCGCCGCACGCACGCCTCCGGCATTTTTTCTAGACAGGCTTTTCCATGAAAATACTGATCGGATCGTCCGGATAATCCCCGAACGCGCCCCGCCGCACAAAGCCCGCACGCTCGTAAAGGCGATGCGCCGCATGCAGCGTATCACCGGTTTCAAGCCTCAGGCAAGGCAGCTTCAGGTCAGCGCCATGTCGGACAAGATGTGCCATCAGCAGCTCCCCTATCCCAAGCCCGCGGGCCGTGGGGGCCACAAACATCGACTTGATCTCGCCGTAATCCGCCCTCTCTGCGAGGGCGGCACAGCCTTTAATCTCGCCATCATGCCACGCCACAAAAAAATGGATATCAGGGCTGCACAGCGCATCAATCGACAGAAAATGATTGGACTCGGCCGGAAACAGCTCCTGCATCAAGGCATGGCTTGCCGTGAGCAGGGCTGTTGCTTGCCGATCGCGAGGATCACCGGTGCGTATCGTCACTGTCACGCAGCAAGCGCCTTTTCGATGGCGGCGCGGTCCAGCCCGGTTTGACCGATCACCACCAGACGTGTTGCGCGCGCATCTGTCCCGAAGGGCTGATCGAAATAGGTGTCAACGCGTGGACCAACCGCCTGCAATGTCAGGCGCATCGGCTTTCCGACCACTGCCGCAAAGCCTTTGAGGCGCAAAATATCGTGGGTGCGGATCACATCCGCCACCTGAAGCGCAAAGGCAGCCGCGTCGGTAATTTCGGACCGGTGGACCACAAAGCTTTCGAATTGATCATGACCGTGATCGTGGTGATGGTGGTCGCCTTCGCCTGCGTGCTCCCCGGTGCCGTGGTCGTGGTCGTCGTGGTGGTCGTCGCCGTGGTCGTCATGGTCATCGTCGTGATGATGGCGGTGGTGCACTTCGTGGCGCGCGGCGATAGTGTCCTCTGCGGCGCCACCTTGCCCCAACAGGACCTCGATCGGCAAAATGCCCATGGACGTCTTGATCACCTGCACCCCTTTGCGGCTTTCTCGTGTCAGTTTGGCCACAAGCGCCTCGACCTGTGCTGCATCAAGAAGGTCGGATTTATTCACCACGATCATATCGGCACAGGCGATCTGATCCTCGAAAAGCTCGGACAGCGGGGTTTCGTGGTCAAGGTTCTCGTCCTGTTGGCGCTGGGCATCGACCGCGGCCACGGAATGTGCGAACCGCCCTTCCGTGACAGCTTTTCCATCGACGACCGTTACAACTCCGTCAACGGTTACTTTGGTGCGGATTTCGGGCCAGTTGAACGCCCGCACCAGCGGTTGCGGAAGCGCAAGACCGCTTGTCTCGATCACGATGTGATCGGGCCGGTTTGGCCGCGCCAGCAGCTTTTCCATCGTCGGGATGAAATCATCCGCCACAGTGCAGCAGATACAACCGTTCGACAGCTCCATGATATCGTCTTCAGAGCAGGTCTCGTCGCCGCACCCTTTCAGGATATCCCCGTCAACGCCCAGATCGCCGAATTCGTTGATGATCAGAGCGATCCTGCGGCCCTTTGCATTTTCCAGCATATGCCGGATCAGAGTGGTCTTTCCGGCCCCAAGAAAGCCGGTAACGATAGTTGCGGGGATCTTTGCTTGCATTCGGGTTGTCCTTGTCAGGATCGCACGGGTGATTTACCCAACGACGATGTCACATGAAGTTATCATTTGCGAAGGCTGCGGCGGGCGCGATCTTGCTGCCGCACTTGGCCCTCTGTTACCAACGTATTCGGTGCGGCTGGTCGCGTGTATGTCGGTATGTTCCGAGCCAGTGACGGTGGCCTTCAAAGCCAACCGGAAGGCCACATATCTGTTTTCAGGGGTCACCGCCGCCGATACCGCAGACGCAGTCGCATTTGCGCAATTGTTCAGCGCCGCCCCCGATGGCTGGATCACAGATGCCCGCCCAGCCGGACGGATGCGGTTTTGCCTTAAGGGGCGTATCCCCGACTGACCCCGCAGTCTGCTGCCGCGCCTCATCGGGCCGGCCCACGCTGGAAATGCGCCACCAATAGCCCAAGCACGCACCATCCCGCTGCCCCAACGCCAAGGCTGGCTGTCGCGAAATGCGCCGCCAGCTCTGGCGGGGCAACCCCGAAAAACGTGTCCAGATGTGGTGCACCGATTACATGCGGCACCGCAATCAGTACAACGCCCGCAGCGGCCTTCCAACCGGTCGCAAAGCAGATCAGCCCAAGGCCGGAGGCCGTTGCAACGATGGTACCTGCCCACCACATCTGACGTGGCAAAAGCTCTGCACCGACCGTGCCGGGCAATTCTGGCGGCAACCCCAGCGCGGGGGCAAACTGCACCGCAATAAACCCGCACAGGCCCCAAATCAGTCCTTGGCGGGCTCCGATACCGTGTCCCTTGGTCTTTGCCAGCCCCATCAACGCCGCAAGGATCAGACCATAGCCGGTATAACTGGTGACATTGAAGGCAACTGTCATGGCGTGACGGGCAATGTCGCCGCCTAAAGCAGGGGCCTGCGAAATGCTTTGTGCGATGCCGCCCGCGCCAAAATGGGTGCGGGCCGCAACTTCGTACAACTCGCCCTCAAGCAATAAAGGAATGACGAACACAAATTGAAGCAATGCCGCAATCAGCCCTGCTCCCAGCCCGGCAAATGCCGCGCTGCTCATTAGATTTTTTAACATTTTATCGACGATGCGTTAGTGACAGGGAAACGCCATTGCGTGACGCTGGTCATGGGCTGCATCGTGCAACACGCTGGCCTGCGCCATGCCGGAAAGTACCAAAAGGCCAATTCCGGCGATCAAGGCAAAACCCAGAGCCGCAAATGTCGAAGCCTGCGAAGGCGCCGCAGCGGCAGGCAGCACGATGGCTCGGGCAGCGTTAGTGTTGGTTGTCATGTCGTTCATCTCCTTTGTCCGTCACACCCGACGGGATGGGTTTTTCACGCAAGGCTGGTCTCCTGGCTGGCGGGTCAACACGCGGCGTCGCCTTCCCGGATGTACGGTCGCCCGTGCATCCAGTGGCCCATAACGCCCGCTCTTCGCTTCACAGTCGCGGGGGCGGCTGCGGCATCAGATCCCGAAGTGGGTCCCCTGTTCCGCATTCCCATTTGAGCCCCACACGTTGAAACATGTCAGCGGGGCACCATGCCTGACCATGTGCCGCGATCCACACGATACGGTCAAGGACCAAAGCGACACGACACCGCCTGTTACCGCCATCCCGCAGGAAAGCGGCACGACTGCGCGATTTTTGCGGCAGGCGGGGCACATGAAGGTCGAAGTCAACGTCGTGGACCGTGAACACGAACCCCGGCTTTTTGATCCCGCGCGCTGGCGGCTTGCGCGAGAAA
>JBLIFE010000226.1:0-4607 GCA_047633515.1 Paracoccaceae bacterium
AACGCTAACGAGTGCCGATGTGTCCGTCGCTGCAAGGGTTTCTCCGAAGTAATCCTCATTCTGGGGGGCGGGATTGTTCAGGGTTTGCAACAGATTTCCGGTCGCAAGGTCAAAGACATAAACTGTATCGGTAGCCCCCTCGTCATCGCGCAATGCGCTGACGAGGGGGAAGTCACCTGAAATAGCAACCGCATTGCCAAATAGATCAGCCGCTGTCGGGTCGGTGTTCACCAGTGTTTGCAAAAGGTTACCTATTGCAACATCGTAAATATAGGCAGCACCGGCATTCACGGTAGCACCTTCGTCATAGCCAAGTGAGCCGACAATTGCGGTGGTCCCCGAGATGTCCACGGCCCGCCCGAAATTGTCAGCCGCAATCCCTGACGGACTGATCAGCGTCTGAAGCGGCGCACCACTGGTGGTGTCAAAAATATACACCGCTCGGGATGTTCCGGCCGCGGTATCGTCACGATACGCGCCGACAAACATGGTTGTGCCCGACAGAGCGAGCGCCGCGCCGAACCAGTCATTCACAGCTGGTGTCAGGTTGTTCAGGGTCTGCAAAAGCGCGCCTGTTCCTGTATCGAAAACATACGCGGTGCCCGCGTCCGGCACGCCCGAGGGATCGTCATGAGGGGCCGAGATTACGGCGGTCGTCCCCGAAATCGAAACGGCGTATCCAAAAAGCTCGTTGGCGGCAGGTGTCGGGTTGTTGATGGTTTGCAAAAATGCGCCTGAAACGGCGTCAAAAATATAGGCAGCCCCAGAGGCGGTTGAACCGGTGTTGTCTTCTCTGGAGCCGACGACGATGCGATTGCCTCAGATATCAGCGGAAAATCCGAAAATCGCATTTTCTATCGGGGCCGGATTATCCACCGTTTGTGTCGGCTTCAGAGTAAGTGCAAACGCGCCGAACGTTCCAATAACGAGCGTCAGCAGAGATGTCAGACCAAGGTCGCAGGTCATTGGATTGTGTCCTTTCGTGATCAATCAGATGGTCATATTCTGCCTAAATATTGCATAAATTTGGTAAAAATGCACATTAATAAGGCTTATGAGTGATCCATCCGGAGTGTCCCAGTGGCAGTTATCATGGTGAACGTTGGAAAAATCCTTGCCCTATAACGTGTTGCAATGGCATGGCTCACCGGGCTCACCGGGACTTACAGCACCAGTGCTGCGACACAGATCCAGACCGACAAACCCAACGCACAGGTCAGCGCATAGGGGCCGTTCCACCGCAGCCCGACATGCGAAGCGCTGACTTTGCCCAACGATGCGATCAAAAGGGTCGAGGCGGTATAAGGCGACGTGGCACCGCTCAACGCCCAGCCGCCTGTGATGGCGACAATGACTGCGGCAGGATCGACATTCATGACCTCTGGTGAGGGCAGCAAAGGTGCGATCAGCGATACCGACAGGATAGGGTTCATTCCGAACTGGCCGGTGATCGGGATCAACCAGAATATCCCGAGCAACAATGCCCATGCCGGCACACCGGACAGGTCGATACCTGCCGCCACGATCAGCGGCTGGGTCAGGCTTGCCCCCAGCGCCCCGATAAAGCCCGCCATCGCCAGCAACACCAACTCGGAGCGGTTGCCGGGCAACTCGGTTGTGACATAGGTTCCGGCCCGTGCCGCGACATGGCCCACGGGATTGCTCCGCCGGTCAAAAACGGCCTGTTCAATCGCCCAAAGCAGGGCCAGCAACGGAACAACGGCCATTACGACCCCGACCGTGCGGACGCCGGTCCAGAAATGGAGCGACAGGGTGATCCCGACCAGAACCACAAGCAACACAAGCAGCGGGCGCAGTTTGGCGGCCCATGCGCCGTCGGGCATCACCGCCACCGGAGAGGGTCGGCTCAGTTTTGGCTTGAACATTGTATCCAGCCCCCAGCCGATGCCGCCCAGCAAAACGCCACTCACCATGCACGGCAACACCGCGTTGGCCCAGCTTGCTCCCGGTACAAGGCTGATGGACACTGCGGTGGCAAAGGCCAGTGGCGACCACGGCAAGGTCGCGATAAACCCGCGTTGAATGGCAATCAGCATCCGGCGCAGGCGATGGGCGCGGATTTCGGCATTCTGTTCGCGCATTGCACTTGCCGCAGCCAGTGATCCCAACAGCGAAATCGCGCCATACATCAGGATCAGCCCGAACAGGCTGCCGCCCAGCGTCAGGGCAAGGTACCGCCGCCCCGGAGGTTGCTCGGCCAGAAACCGCCCGCATTCTGCAATGGGTGCAGAGGTAATGGCCGCGCTGCGCAAGGTCGTCAGGGCGGTAAAGAAGGCCACGATGAAGCTGGCGCTTTTGAGAGCGGCCCCGACCGCCTGCGGCCAGTCTGGCAATCGCAACACCGCCAACAGGCTCAGGACAAGGCCGATGATCACGAACAGCCGCCGCGACCATGCCACCTGAAGCGACAACAGCCCCAACGCACATACCAGCGACCCCATCCCCAGATAGGAAAAAAGCGTAACACCGCTCCATTCGAATGACATCACAAGCACCATCGTGGCGATCAGCAAAAAGCCAGTGGCGGTATCGGTCTTGTGGATGTGTGACATTGACTGCGTCCTTTCGGGCCGCCACGCAGTTTTGGACTGAGCGGCACGCCGGTCTGCTCGAACCCCGGTTACGGATTTGGGGCGTGGGCATTTATCCGGCGTTGATAGCGGACCCTTGCTGCAATCACCAGATCACAGATTACAGATCAGACGGGTGTGTCGGGGGGCGCGGGTGCGATGGCGCGTCGCAGGGCTGCGCGCTCCAGTGGCAAATCGGTGAATATGTGCCACGCTGCAACGCCTTGCTCAAAGAACAACTCATAGCCCGACAGCGTCGCAAGCCCGGCCGCCGCGGCATCGGTCAGAAACTGCGTCTCGACGGGGGTGTAGACGGCATCAAATGCCCAAACCGCGCCCTGCATCAAGGTGGGCGGCAACGGGGTGCCGTCATACCCCACCATCCCGACCGGGGTGCAATTGACCAGCCCGGTTGCGCCGCAGGCCGCAGTGGCGATGTCGGTATAGGTTTCGATGTGGGTGGCGGTGCTTGCCGCGCGCAAGGCCACGGCCAATGCGTCTGCCTTGGCTATATCAAGATCGACACAGCGGATCACGCGCGCCTCAAGCGCAAGCAGCCCGAACGCCACGGCTTTTCCGACGCCCCCTGTCCCGATAACACAGGTAATTTCCGGTGCTTGCTGACCAAATGCGGCGTGATAGGCCGCCACGAAACCGGTGTAATCGGTGTTGTATCCAAGCGTCTCACCGGCTGTGAAAACGACCGTATTGACTGCGCCGATCATCCGCACCAGCGGATCGGGGATTTTCACACGCCGGGTTGCGATTTCCTTGTAGGGATATGTGATATTTAGGCCGCGATACCCGTTTGCCTGTGCCATGTCGAAGACGGCATCGAACTCCATCCCGAGGGCGCGTGGTACCAGCCGGTCATAGCTTACCTTTTGCCCGCAAAGCGCCCCTGCCGTGATGTGCAATAACGGGGCGCTTGAATGCGCGATGTTATCGCCGATAAGCCCAAGCTTGAGATTGGTCATGCGACGGATCGCTCCGGTGTTGGAAAGGCGCGACCGGGCCTTTCGGTGGCTGCAAAACGGGGTTTTCCTGTCTCCTTTGACTGGCAAACTCCGGATGCGGGGAGATACGCAGTAATCCCGATCGAGCGCTTCAGGTCAACCTTTCCGGAGCGTTGCGGGCCGCATGTCGTATGGACCCATCCGCTCAACGAGGACGGCGCGATGATATCGCCGCCCGAGGTCTAGGTCGCCACAAGGCGCGCGCCGTCTTCATCGAACTGGATTGCAACACTGTCGCCTTGCCCAAAGGGCCGTTGGGTGACGCGGCTAATGACAAAAAGCGACCCTATAGGGCTGTCGACAGTGTACTGGATTTCTTTGCCAAGGTAGGCGGCATAGGTCACCTCGCCTTTGATCCCGGGCTGGTCCGGCGATACAAGGCGCAGGTTGTGAGGGCGCAGGACCATCTTGGCGGGGCCATTTTGCAATCCGCCCGCGTTTACCTGGTAGGTCAAACCATTCATGTGCACAGTGGCGCGACCGTCCGTAACATTCTCGATCTGGCAATCTGCAAGATTGGCATCGCCGATAAAGTCCGCGATGAATGCTGATTTGGGAGCCTCGTAAAGATCGCTTGGCGTGCCTTCCTGCGCAATCTCGGCATTTTTCATGACGATGATCCGGTCAGAGACCGCCATCGCTTCTTCCTGGTCGTGGGTGACGTAAACGGCCGTCAAGCCAAGGCGCTGCTGGATCTGGCGGATCTCCTCGCGCACGTGGCGGCGCAATTTGGCATCAAGATTGGACAACGGCTCATCGAGCAACAAAACCTCGGGTTCCAGTACAATTGCGCGGGCCACCGCGACCCGTTGCTGTTGTCCGCCCGACAGCTCGCTGGGCAACCGGTCGCCGAACCCCGCAAGGCCGACCAATTCAAGCCCGTGCTCCGCGTGTTCGGCGGCTTGCGCCTTGGGCACAGATTTCACGGTCAAGCCATAGGCCACGTTCTCGCGCACGGTCATGTGGGGAAACAGAGCGTAGGATTGAAACACCATCGACA
>JBLIFE010000227.1:0-4591 GCA_047633515.1 Paracoccaceae bacterium
TCGAAATGCCGGGAAGGCGCCAGAACTTGCGTTCAACCCCCCAGAAACAACCCATCCCGAACATTGCAACCTCGTGGCCCTCGGGCACATCAAGGCTCAGCGCGTCCTGAAACAGGAAATGTGTCTGATCCAGTTTCAACGGTGTCTCACGCCCCGACAGGGCGTCTTTCGGGTCGATCATCTCGGACTTTTTGCGGCTGAATAAAAACATCTTAAATCTACTCCGTGTCAGGTACTTGTTTCATATAGGTGCCAAATGCGCTTTCGCTACCCATGATATGGAACGTGCTACTCCCCGATCACGCGATCTTTATTCGGCCAGAACAGGCCGGCGCAGGGAAAATATCGTTTCATGGCCGGGTTCGGGATGGCGCGGGATCATAAGCGCCAACACCAACGAGACCCATGCCATTGCCGCAGCAAGAACAAACACCCCTCCCGGAGACGTGAGCCACAAATATCCCAACGCCGCCGGAAGAAAGACCGCCGCAATGTGGTTTATCGTAAATGAGACCGCTGCCGTGGGTGCGATATCTCCGGGGTCGGCGATCTTTTGGAAATAGGTCTTCAAGGCAAAGGCCAGCGCGAAAAACAGATGATCCACGACGTACAACACCGACGCCAGAAGAACGCCCCAACCGAACCAGTAGATCCCGCCATACGCCAGAAACACCACGATCAGGCCGGCATATTCGAAAACCAGCGCATTACGCTCGCCGAAAAAGCCGACCGCGCGCCCCATCATTGGCGCAAAGATCATGTTTGCGGCCAGATTAATCAAAAAGAGCGCCGTTACCTCGTGCACCTCGAAGCCGAAACGCTCGACCATCATAAAGCCTGCGAAAACCACAAAAATCTGCCGCCGCGCGCCCGACATGAATTGCAGTGCATAGTAAAGCCAGTAGCGGCGGCGCAGAACAAGGTGTTTACGCTGCGGATGCGGTGCTTCGAATTGCGGATAGGCCAAAAGTGCAAAGATAGCGATCAGAACAGTCAGCCCCCCCGAAATCATGTAAATTGGATTGTAAGTTAGATCCCATGCCGCCCAAAGCCCCACGATCAAGCCGTAAACCACAAACGTCACCGCAGAGCCCGCCGCCACCAGCCAGCCAAGCACCTGCGGCGCGCTCTTTTTGGGTATCCACTGGAGTTGCAGCGATTGATTGACCGTCTCGAAGTAATGAAAACCGATCGAGCTGAGCATCGTGATGGTCAAAATACCACCCATCGAGGGAAACCACGCCGTCACAGCCGTCGCCGCCCCCAGCATGACCAAGGCCACAATGCCAAGAACCTGCTCACGGATTACCATGATCAGCGCGATTACGCCAATCGCCAGAAACCCCGGTATTTCGCGCACCGTATGCAACCAGCCGATATCGGCCCCGTCAAACCCGCCCACCTCGATAACGAAGTTATTCAAAAGAGCAGACCAGGTATTGAATGCAATCGGCATCGCCAGCGCCATCAGGAACAAAAGCGTTACAGGCCGGCGCCAGAAGGGCAGGTCCGATGCCTCAACAAGGCTCATGATTTTCAAAAGACGGCTCCTTCACAGACAGGCCTCAAGCCTGTCACCTGCCACATGCCCGTCAGGGAATGCGCTGCGCGTGGTTTATGTCGTGTTAACGAGGTTAATAGAAACTTTGCGGGTCGATGTCGACACTCATGCGCAGCTGCGAGGACCATTTGAACTGTCTGATCCACGCCTCAAGCGCAGCTTGAAGCGGAACATGCTTGTCTGCCTTGACCAGAAGCCGCACGCGGTGCCGCCCTCTGATGCGCGCAATCGGGGCTGGCGCCGGCCCGAACACCTGCGCCCCCACGTCCCGCAGCGGCCCGTCCCTGCGCGCCATGTCTTCGCCCAACGCAAAGGCCTGCTGCACATCCGGAGAGGACAGGATAATGCCCGCCAACCGCCCGAACGGCGGCACACCCGCCGCGCGGCGAGCCTCGGCCTCGGCCGCCCAGAAGGCCTCTTCGTCGCCGGTTAGAATTGCACGGATCACGGGGTGTTCCGGTTGGAACGTCTGCAACAACGCCTCACCTGGCTTGTCGGCGCGCCCGGCCCGCCCCGCCACCTGCCGCAACAGCTGGAATGTCCGCTCGGCGGCGCGCAGGTCCGACCCCTGAAGCCCGAGATCGGCATCGATCACCCCTACCAGCGTCAAGAGCGGAAAATTATGGCCCTTCGCCACAAGCTGTGTGCCGATGATAATGTCGGCCGCCCCCTGCGCAATGCCCTCGATCGCCGCCTTCAGGGCGCGCGCAGACGCGAACAGGTCAGAAGACAAAACCGCAACACGCGCGTGCGGAAACAATCCGGCCACCTCTTCGGTGATCCGCTCGACCCCGGGGCCGACCGGCGCCAGCTTGCCCTCGACCTTGCAGGCGGGGCAAATCGTCGGCAGGGGGGCCTGCTCGCCGCATTGGTGGCACATCAACCGCTTGAGAAACCGGTGCTCGACCATCCGCGCATCGCAATTGCGGCACGCGATCTGATGTCCGCAAGCCCGACAGATCGTTACCGGCGCATACCCCCGCCGGTTCAGAAACAGCAAGGATTGCTCGCCTTTGTCGATCCGCAGTTGCACCGCTTCGTGCAAACTTGGGGATACCCACTTGCCTTGCGTCAACGCCTCGACACGCATGTCGATGGGGCGCATCTCGGGAAGCACCGCCGCGCCGAACCGCGCCTCGAGCACCGCGCGCTTGTACTTGCCAGACTGGGCATTGACCCAACTTTCAAGGCTGGGCGTCGCCGAGGCCAGCACCACATGGGCCGAACAAAGCGAAGCCCGCAAAACCGCCATATCGCGGGCGTTATAAAAGACCCCGTCCTCCTGCTTGTACGCGGTGTCGTGCTCTTCATCGACAACGATCAACCCCAGATCGCGAAACGGCAGGAACAAAGCAGAGCGCGCGCCCACCACAAGTTGCGCCCCGCCCCGCCCCACCATCTTCCAGCAGCGCCGCCGCTCGGTCATCGTCACCCCCGAATGCCATTCCGCAGGCCGTGCGCCGAAACGCGCCTCGACCCTGTCAAGGAACGCCCCCGTCAAGGCAATCTCGGGTAACAGAACCAACGCCTGTCGTCCCTGCGAAAGGCACGCCGCCACCGCCTCCAGATAGACTTCGGTTTTCCCCGAACCTGTCACCCCTTTGAGCAATGTCGTACCGTAAATACCCGCCGCCACCGCAGACCGCAGGTCGGCGGCCACCGCCGCCTGAGCTGCGCTCAGCGGCAAGCCCCCCTTTGCCGGATCAAGCGTAACATACGGGCCATCACGCGGAGTTGCCTCCTCGCGGACCGCGCCCGCCGTCACCAGCCCCGCGACCACAGACGGCGTAACTCCGGCATAATCCGCCAGCTCTTTGAGGGTAAATCCGCCCTCAGAAAACTCTTCAAGCACCGCCAGAACTCTTTCGCGCGCCGGCGTCATGCGGGCCGGTTGCCCCTCCCCCAGCCGGTAAACCTTGCGCATCGACGGCGGATCACTCAACCCCGGCACCCGTGTCGCAAGGCGTAGCATCGCAGACAGCGGTGTCAGTGTATAATCCGCAGCACGCTCCAGAAACACGCGCAACTCTGCCTGCAAGGGCGCAGCATCAAGCACCCTGTTCACCGTGCGCAAACGCGCCCGCGCAAACGTGCCTTCTCCGACGCCCCAAACGACCCCCAGAACCTTGCGTGGCCCCAAGGGCACCTCGACGAAGGCACCCGTAAAGCACCCCTCTTCAGGCGCAATGTAATCAAGCACACGCCCCAGCGGTTGTGTGGTCATGACACCCACAACAGCCCCTGCCGGGAACCATTCCACGCCTGCATGTCCGGCGTCGGCGTCATCTGCCCCGGAGTTGTCGAACAGATCAACCATCCACAGGAGGCGTCCCGGCCCGGCAGTTTGAGGTCGCTCGCCGCAAACACAGCTCACATACCGCAATGACACCCGCCGTGAAGTTTTTTGTCGACACAGCCGAGATCCCAGAAATCGCCGTGCTCCGCCACCTCGGGATGGTCGGTGGTGTTACCACAAACCCGTCGCTGATCCTCAAGTCCGGTCGTGACATTCTTGAGGTGACCAAAGAAATCTGTGACATGATCGATGGTCCTGTTTCCGCTGAAGTTGTCGCCATCAAAGCCGACGATGATATTGCCGAAGGCCGTAAACTGGCATGGATCGCCCCGAACATCGCCGTAAAACTGCCGCTGACCTGAGACGGCTTGAAGTCCTGCAAGATTTTGACCGCTAAAGGCAACATGGTCAATGTGACCCTTTGTTTTTCGGCCAATCAAGCCTTGTTGGCGGCCAAAGCCGGTGCGACGTTCATCTCTAAGTTCATCTCTGCGTTCATTGGACGGTTGGATGACCTGAACAGGGACGGCATAGAACTGATTGCCGATATCCGCACGATTTATGACAATTACGATTTCCAGACGCAAATTCTGGCCGCATCGATCCGTATCGTCAACCACATGTCCGATGCCGCCCTGATCGGTGCCGATGTGGCAACAGCACCACCCTTTGTGATCAAAAAGCTTGCCGAGCACCTGTTGACCGAGAAAGGACTTGCTACCTTCAGGTCTGAT
>JBLIFE010000228.1:0-4547 GCA_047633515.1 Paracoccaceae bacterium
TGTCCGAGGCACAGCGGGAAAAGCTTTGTGGTTTGGGCAAGAAAATCTGTGAATTCGTGAATTATGAATGTGCCGGAACGGTCGAGTTCCTGATGGATATGGACGATGGCGAGTTCTATTTCATCGAGGTAAACCCCCGCGTTCAGGTCGAACACACAGTGACCGAAGAAGTCACAGGCATCGACATCGTGCGTGCCCAGATCCTGATTGCCGAAGGAAAATCACTGGTCGAGGCGACCGGCACTCCAAGCCAGTACGACGTGCAGTTGCGCGGTCACGCGATCCAGTGCCGGATCACCACCGAAGACCCTTTGAACAATTTCATCCCCGATTATGGCCGCATCACCGCTTACCGCGGGGCGACGGGCATGGGCATCCGGCTTGACGGGGGCACCGCGTATTCAGGGGCCGTCATCACACGCTATTATGACAGCCTGCTTGAAAAGGTAACGGCGTGGGCACCCACTCCCGAAGCCGCGATTGCGCGCATCGACCGGGCCTTGCGCGAATTCCGCATCCGCGGCGTCAGCACAAACATCGCCTTTGTCGAGAACCTGCTCAAGCATCCGGCGTTTCTGAATAACGAATATCACACCAAGTTCATTGACCAGACGCCTGACCTATATGAATTTACACCCCGCCGCGACCGCGCGACGAAAATCTTGCGCTATATCGGTGACATTTCGGTCAACGCCCACCCCGAGGTCGCAGGACGCGCCCTGCCTGCGACCGATCTGCGCCTGCCCAAGCCGCCCAAAGTGCGCACGCTGACACCGCCCGCAGGCTCCCGCCATCTGCTAGACACCCAAGGACCCAAAGCCGTGGCCGACTGGATGCTGGCGCAAAAGCAATTGCTGATCACCGACACCACGATGCGCGACGCCCATCAGTCGCTGTTGGCAACCCGCATGCGTTCGATCGACATGATCAACGTCGCACCGGCCTATGCCGCCAACCTGCCGCAACTGTTTTCGATGGAATGTTGGGGCGGGGCCACGTTCGATGTGGCCTACCGGTTCTTGCAGGAATGCCCGTGGCAACGCCTGCGCGATTTGCGAAAGGCGATGCCGAACCACCTGACACAGATGCTGCTGCGCGGCTCGAACGGGGTCGGCTATACGAACTATGCCGACAACGTTGTGCAGTTCTTTGTCCAGCAATCTGCCAAAAGCGGTGTTGACCTGTTTCGCGTGTTCGATCCGCTCAACTGGACCGAAAACATGCGCGTGGCGATGGATGCGGTGCTCGACACCGGCAAAATCCTTGAGGGGTCGATCTGCTATACGGGCGATCTGCTGAACCCCGCACGCTCCAAATACGATCTGAAATATTATGTCGCGATGGGTAAAGAATTGAAGGCCGCCGGTGCTCATATCCTTGGCCTCAAGGACATGGCCGGCCTGATGAAGCCTGTGTCCGCCAGCATTCTGGTCAAGGCCCTGAAAGAAGAGATCGGGCTGCCAATCCATTTTCACACCCACGACACCGCCGGTATTGCTTGCGGGTCGATCCTTGCGGCATCAGAAGCCGGGGTCGATGCGGTTGATTGCGCAATGGATGCCTTTTCGGGCAACACGAGCCAAGCGACCTTGGGCACCATCGTCGAGGCGCTTGCCCACACGCCCCGTCAGACCGGCCTTGATATTGGCGCCATCCGCGAGATCAGCAATTACTGGGAGGACGTGCGCGCCCATTACGCCGCCTTCGAGACCGGCCTGCAGGCCCCCGCCTCGGAGGTGTACTTGCATGAAATGCCCGGTGGACAGTTTACCAACCTCAAGGCGCAGGCCCGCTCGATGGGGCTTGAGGAACGCTGGCACGAAGTCGCCCAGACCTATGCCGATGTGAACGCGATGTTCGGCGATATCGTCAAGGTCACACCAACCAGCAAAGTCGTGGGCGACATGGCGCTCGTCATGGTCTCACAAGGGCTGGGTCGCGCCGATGTCGAGGATCCGGACCGCGAAATCGCCTTTCCCGAAAGTGTGATGGACATGATGCGCGGCGCGCTTGGCCAACCTCCGGGGGGGTGGCCGCAAGCGATCCAGAAAAAGATCCTGAAGGGCGAAGTCCCCTTTACCGACCGCCCCGGCGCCTCGCTTGCTCCGGTCGATCTGGAGGCGGAACGCAGCAAGGTTCAAGCTCAATTTCCCGAAAACACTATCGACGACGAAGACCTGTGCGGGGCGCTGATGTATCCCAAGGTGTTTTCCGACTACCTCAACCGCCATCAGGATTACGGACCGGTGCGCACACTGCCGACAAAGACCTTCTTTTACGGCATGAAACCGGGCGAGGAGATCTCGGTCGAGATCGATCCGGGAAAGATCCTTGAAATCAGGTGTCAGGCCAAGGCGGAAACAGACCAGAACGGCATCTCAAAGATGTTCTTCGAGCTTAACGGCCAACCACGGGTCGTGCGCGTCGCCGACCGACGCGTCGCATCAAGCATCCTGACACGCCCAAAGGCCGAGCCGGGCAATGCCGAACATCTGGGCGCGCCTATGCCGGGTGCGGTAGCGACGGTTGCGGTGCATGTCGGCCAAAAGGTCGCCGTTGGCCATATCCTTTTGACGATCGAAGCCATGAAGATGGAGACCGGTCTAAGCGCCAAGCGCGACGCGGTGATCAAGGCCGTGCACGTCAAACCCGGCGACCAGATCGACGCAAAGGACCTGTTGATCGAGTTCGAATAAAGATCAGCGGTGACGCTCCCAGCGGGTCAGTACATCGGCCCCGACGGGCCGTGTTGACGACAGAACAAAGCGATGGGCCTGCGCCAGACCGGTCAGGCCCATCGCGCCCATCGACGGCTTGCCCTCGGAACCGATCACCAGACCGGCCATAAATCCCACCAGATCGTCCACCAGATCGGCCTTGAGCAACGACGCCGCCAGCGTGCCGCCACCCTCGCAAAAAACCCGTGTCAGCCCCTCTTGGGCGAGCTTGGCCATGATATCGACCGGATCAAGCTGCCCTGCGCCGTCATCGTCCACCAACAAGCACCTCGCCCCGCGCGCGTGCCAATGTTCACGGCGGCTTTGGCTGGCCTGCACCCCGTGGCACAGCCAGAGCGGAACTGTACGCGCACTGCGCGCAAGCACACCGTCATCAGGTATATCAAGGCGGTTTGACACCACCACGCGCACCGGCTGACGGGTGATCCCCAGATCGCGCACCGTCAACGACGGATCATCAAGTCTGGCAGTACCCGCGCCCACAAGCACGGCGTCGTGACGCGCCCGCATGGCATGAACCATCCGCCGCGCTGACGGTCCGGTGATCCACTGGCTCTCGCCGTTTTCAAGCGCAATCCGACCGTCAAAGCTGTTGGCGAGCTTCAGGGTCAGAAACGGTCTTTGGGCCAGCGTTTTAGCGAAGAAACCAGCATGATCGCGCCGCGCCCGATCAGCCAAAAGCCCCACTTGCGTGTTAATTCCAGCCGCTTCAAGCATCGCATGACCGCCCCCGTTTACCCGCGGATCAGGGTCGGCCAAGGCGGTGACAACACGCGCCACGCCAGCATCGATCAACGCCTGCGCACACGGCGGGGTCTGACCGTGATGGGCGCACGGCTCAAGCGTGACATAAACAGTTGCTCCGCGCGCCAGATCACCCGCCTGCTTTAGTGCTTGTGTCTCGGCGTGGGGCCGACCACTCGCCGCCGTAGTCCCGCGGCCCACGATGCGCCCGTGCGCCACGATTACGCAGCCAACCGCCGGATTGGGCCACACCTGCCCCTGCATCCGCCGCCCAAGCGCAAGCGCAAGCGCCATAAACCGCCGATCCGTTTCTGCCGGTGTCACGGCTCGGGAAGGGTCGGGGGGCGCAACTCGCTGACGAACTTGTCGAAATCGTCTGCTGCCTGAAAGTTTTTGTAAACACTGGCAAACCGCACGTAGGCGACCGTGTCAATCCGCGCAAGGCTCTCCATGACGATCTCGCCGATGGCCTTGGATTTGATATCCGTCTCGCCCATGCTTTCAAGCCGCCGGACAATACCAGAAATCATCTGGTCCACCCGCTCGGGCTCTATCGGGCGCTTTTGAAGCGAAATCCGCACAGACCGCTCCAGTTTTTCGCGATCGAAATCCTCGCGGCGGCCATTGGATTTAATCACAACCAGATCACGCAACTGAACCCGCTCATAGGTCGTAAAGCGCCCCCCGCATGCGGGGCAAAAACGCCGGCGCCGGATGGCCACATGGTCCTCGGCAGGACGCGAGTCCTTTACCTGAGTATCGACATTACCGCAAAACGGGCAGCGCATTTGCCGGTTCCCTCCGATTGTTCGTCGCCGTAGGGACTACGCCCCACTTATCCACAGCTACTATAGGGAAGGCTCTAAGGTTTGGGTAGAGGGGAATTGACAGCGCTTCATGTTGCGCCCCCTCTCGGCGGCACAGCCCTTACCAAACGACAGTTACAAAAAAGCGCCCCGAAGGGCGCCTTTTCTTATTGGTCGAGAAAACTGCGAAGTTTGCGGCTTCGGCTCGGATGTTTGAGCTTGCGCAGGGCCTTTGCCTCGATCTGCCGGATACGTTCGC
>JBLIFE010000229.1:0-4521 GCA_047633515.1 Paracoccaceae bacterium
TGGTCAGTGCAATACCCACCGCATCCTTGTGGAATTCGTCCGTCCGTTTCAGTCCCATAGTTCATCTCCTTTGTTGCAGTAAATGCTATCAAAGGAGCGGCATCAAACCGCGACAGGTCCATGCTGCCTGCATCGAACACCCGAGGGCGCGCCGGGAAAAAAGTTCGATGAGGACCGCAAGATAATGGGATCCCTCAAGGGTGCGGATTTTGGGGATACCTGTGACCCAGAACTGGTTAGCGGCGCCCACGTGAAACGTAGGGTTCAGGCCTTTATCGTTTGCGACGGCAAGGCTACAATCCTATGAACGGGGCTGTTTCTGTAGCCTATTCTGAGCTTACCAAGTAATTATATCCATAATTTCGGGGGCCTTTCAGTGTGATACACCTCAAGCCGGTGGCATCCATCCCAGTCCCTTGCTCATCAAACAGCCCGATAATCGACGTCTTGGCAAAACCGGCGTTTTGCGGCGGTTTGCTCCTTCGAAAGGGTCGGAAAACCCTGCATCAAAGTGCGCGAGGTTTCGGTGCGCAGGTTGAGATGAAGGACCTTCAGCCCAACTTTGTTCTTTTCAGGAGACGCTCCTGATACACGCGCGGAGTGCAAGCGCTGGATAAGAGTAGTTTTTAACTATTTTCGTTTTGACGGCTTGGCAATCACATCTACTTCCAATATTCATGAAATATGGAATCAATTCTTACAGATCGTCTTGCAACACTCAGCCATCCCCAACGGATGGCCTTGTTTCGTCTTCTGATGCGACGATGCCCCGATGCGTTGCCCGCAGGTGAGATTGCCGAAGCGTTGGGGCTAAAGGCTAGCACGGCATCGGTTTACCTGTCTGCCCTGACCCAAGCGCGCCTGATCTCGCAACGTCGAGACGGGACGCGATTGCTTTATTCAATCAATTTGGATGCCGCCCGAGAGGTTGTCGCAGGTCTGTTTGTCGATTGTTGTCGCGGGCGGGCGGACCTGTGCCCGCCGTGGTTTTCTGACCTTCTCGGAAGTATCTCTCCCGTTGTTGACAAGACCTTCAACGTTCTCTTCGTGTGCACTGGCAATTCAGCCCGTTCGATTTTTGCCGAAACCATTCTGCGTGAGATGGCTGGCAACACATTCACAGCCTATTCAGCGGGTACTGCACATCGCTCGGAGCTGAACTCGTTTGCTGTTGAAATGCTGAAGTCGAAGGGGCACGACGTTTCTCCTTTGCGCTCCAAGAACATTGAGGTTTTTCAAGGTGCCGATGCCCCGCAGATGGATTTTGTCTTTACCGTTTGTGATCGTGCGGCCAACGAGGACTGTCCCACTTGGCCGGGCCAACCTGTCTTGGGTCATTGGGGCGTGCCGGACCCCGTTACAGCAGAGGGCACCGACGCAAAAAAGCGCCTCGCGTTTCACCATACCTATCGGTCTCTTCACAATCGGATCAATGCGTTCACATCTTTGCCTTTCAACAGTTTGGATCGCGGTACGCTTCAGAAACGTGTTGATGAGATCGGTATAAAAGCAGCCTGACAGGACCTATTAAATATGACCACCTATGCTCTCAACGGCCTTGGCCGCATCGGAAAACTTGCGCTGCGCGTGCTTCTTGAACGCGGGGCAAAGATCGCATTTATCAATGACGCGGTGGGCGATCCGGCGATGCACGCGCATCTGCTGGAATTCGATTCCGTCCATGGGCGTTGGATGGCGGCGTTTTGTGCGGATGACAACTCGATCACCATCGACGGAACCCGCATACCCGTGACCAGCACCCGCAAGCTGGAGGAGCTGCACCTTGACGGTGTGGATGTGGTGATTGACTGCACCGGCGCCTTCAAGACAGAGGTCAAGCTTGCCCCTTACTTTGCGGCGGGGGTGAAAAAGGTTGTTGTCTCTGCGCCGGTCAAGGATGGTCCGACAGCCAATATCGTCTATGGCGTCAACCAAGATATCTATAACGCGCAGATCCATCAGATTGTGACAGCGGCAAGCTGTACGACGAACTGCCTTGCGCCTGTTGTGAAGGTCTTGCTTGAGGGGATCGGTATCAAACACGGCTCGATCACCACGATCCACGACGTAACGAACACGCAAACGATTGTAGACCGCCCCGCCAAGGATCTGCGCCGGGCCCGGTCAGCCCTGACCAACCTGATCCCGACCACCACCGGATCGGCCACCGCCATCACGTTGATCTATCCCGAATTGAAAGGCAAATTGAACGGCCATGCAGTGCGGGTGCCGCTGCTCAACGCTTCCATCACGGATTGCGTGTTTGAAATGGCCCGCGAAACGACTGTTGAAGAAGTGAACACCCTGTTCAAAGCAGCCGCCAATGGATCGCTAAAGGGTATCCTCGGGTATGAAACGCGGCCCTTGGTCTCGTCGGACTACACGAATGATCCGCGCAGCGGCATCGTCGATGCCCTCTCGACGATGGTGGTGAACGGAACCCAACTCAAGGTCTACGTCTGGTATGACAACGAGTATGGCTATGCGCACCGTCTGGTCGATGTGGCCCTTATGGTTGGCAGCAAGCTGTGATCCGTCCGGCAGGGTTTGCAGCCTACATGACCGTCACGGCGGCCTATTGGGCCTTCATGCTGACCGATGGCGCGTTGCGGATGTTGGTTTTGCTTCATTTCCACACACTGGGCTTTTCACCGGTGCAACTTGCATACCTGTTCATATTCTACGAAATCGCAGGTGTCGTGACCAACCTGTCCGCAGGGTGGATCGCCGCGCGGTTTGGTTTGACGGCGACGCTTTATGCCGGGCTGACATTGCAGGTTGTGGCGCTTGTGGCGCTTGCGCAGCTTGATCCGGCGTGGGGTATCACGGTCTCTGTGGTGTTTGTTATGCTGGTGCAGGGGCTGTCTGGCGTGGCTAAGGATCTGGCTAAGATGAGCTCGAAAAGCGCAGTCAAAATCCTTGCTCCGACGACGGGCGGTGGGCTGTTTCGATGGGTCGCTGTTTTGACCGGGTCAAAGAACGCCGTAAAAGGCAGTGGCTTTTTGTTGGGCGCGGTCTTGCTTGCGGTCTTTGGCTTCGTTCCATCGGTCCTGACTATGGCGGCAATTCTGTTTGTGATCCTGATCGGGGTCTTGATTGGTATGCCCGCCGGCCTGCCTGCTGGCCGCAAGGACGCAAAGTTCTCGGAGGTGTTTTCCAAGAACCGCAACATCAATTGGCTAAGCGCGGCAAGGCTGTTTTTGTTTGGCGCACGGGACGTGTGGTTTGTGGTTGGTATCCCAATCTATTTCTATGCGGTGTTCTCGGACGGTACAGTGCAAGGCAACCGGTCTGCCTTTTTCATGATCGGGTCGTTCATGGCAGTCTGGACAATCCTTTATGGCATTGTTCAAAGCTGGGCACCGCATATCCTGAAGGCCCGGTTGCGGACCGAGGCAGAGATGCTGGAACTTGCAAAACGCTGGGTTGGTGCGTTGATCATAGTGCCGGTGTTACTCGCACTTCTGGTCTGGATTACGCCTGCGCCGTCTTTGGCCCTAAGCACAACAATCGTTCTTGGTCTGCTTGTCTTTGGCGGTATCTTCGCTGTGAACTCATCTCTGCATTCCTATTTAATCCTCAGCTTTACCGACGCAAAACGGGTCACAATGGATGTCGGTTTCTATTACATGTCAAATGCGACTGGGCGTCTTGTCGGCACTCTTTTATCCGGCCTCACCTACCAAACCGGAGGGCTTCCATTGTGTCTGGCTACTGCCGCATTCATGATCGGACTCAGCTGGCTTGGAACATTGAGGCTTAGGGTCCAATAGCCTTGGGATAAGTCTTTTGGTCCGACTTTGGCCCAACTTTGGCCCGACTTTAGCTGGCGCGATGCTTGGCTGTGACAGCGTGATATGCTGTCTCCTGCGCTCATCGGAATTGACACTTTATGGCAGGTTAAAACACCCCTTGGACATTATACCTGCCGCCCACCTGCGTATCTGTTCGACGGGTAATCTTCATTGGGCCGCGACCTGTTTCGCCCAGTTCTCCCACTCGCGGACTGTGGTGGAAACCTTCCCGCTGGCTGCGCAGGGGATAAGTGGGCGTTGCTGCAGAACTGACGCCTGAGGCGTGCCTTCCCCTTTGGGTTCAGGCGACGCGCACGATCTCGGCGGTGCCGAGGGCCGGGAAGCGGTTCATGAGTGCGACGCGGATTTGGATTTCAGCAGTCTGGCGGTCGGGATCTCTCGCGGCGATGCGTTCCCCGAACGCCTTGAGGCAGCGCATCTTTGCCTCGATCCGGCTTCGGGCGTGGTATCCGGTCCAGCGCTTCCAGAACGCCCGGCCACAGTGGCGGATGGCGCGCAGGGTTTCGTTCCTGGCCGTTGCCGCCGGGCAGTCCTCTTTCCAAAGTCGGCCGTTCTTACGGATCGGAATGATCGGGGTTACCTGTCGGGCGATGATAGCGGCGTGGCAACGGCGGGTGTCATCGGCGCCATCCATTGCCCGGCAGGGTCATGCGAAGCATGATCCCGAGAGGGGGCGGTCACGGTGCCAATCTCTTCGCCTTCCGGG
>JBLIFE010000230.1:0-4514 GCA_047633515.1 Paracoccaceae bacterium
GACACAGGATGCAACGTTGGTGCGTGCGCGTATCGCCGGTCAGGACGTGTTGTTCAAATTGCAGACACCGGGGCGTCATTTTGCGATGAACGCGCTGGGCGCGCTTGCTCTGGTAGCGGCACTGGGAGGGGATTTGGGGCGGGCTGTCCTGTCTTTGGTGCAGTGGCGACCTGTTGACGGGCGCGGCGTGCGCGAGACGATTTTGCTGGATGACGCCGAAGAGGGGTGCAGCTTCGAGTTGATCGATGATGCGTATAATGCAAATCCCGCCTCGGTGGGGGCGGCGTTGGAGATGCTGGCGGCTGTGTCCCCGCGCGACGGGGTGGGGCGGGTGCCAAAGGGGCGGCGCATCGCGATTCTGGGCGATATGCTCGAGCTTGGTCCGACGCAGGCAACCCTGCACCGCGACTTGAGCACCCATCCCGCGATGCAGGCCGTTGATCTGGTGCATTGTGTCGGCCCGCGCATGCGCCACCTTTTCGACGCACTCCCCCACGGCAGACAAGGGCTGTGGGTGGCCGGATCGGATGATTTACTCGAACAGGTGCCGGGCTTGGTCGATGCGGGGGATGTGGTTCTTGCCAAGGGGTCGCTTGGAAGCCGGTTGTCGCCGGTCGTTGACGCGCTGCGTAAATTGGGGCAAGCCGCTCCGGATAAAACCTGAAGGGTCGTGACCGCATGCTATACCTGTTGACGGGCTACTCTGACGGTGGCGACTTTTTCAATTTGTTTCGATACATTACCTTCCGGGCTGGAGGAGCATTTTTTACGGCGCTGATTTTCGGGTTCATGTTTGGGCAGCCGTTGATTAACCTTTTGCGGCGCAAGCAAAAAAGCGGACAGCCAATTCGCAAGGATGGCCCCGAGAGCCATATCGTTACCAAGGCGGGAACACCGACGATGGGCGGGGTGCTCATTCTGGGGGCTTTGGTTTTGTCGACGCTGCTGTGGGCGCGGCTTGATAATGGTTATGTCTGGATTGTGCTGCTGGTGACGATCGGATTCGGATTGATCGGATTTGCCGATGACTACAGCAAGGTTAGCAAACAGAATACCGACGGGGTGTCGGGCCGGGTACGGCTTGGCATCGGATTTGTGATTGCTTTTCTGGCCTCGGTAGCGGCGTCCTACTTGCATCCCGAGGAATTGACCAACCAGTTGGCGTTGCCGGTTTTCAAGGACGTGCTGATAAACATGGGGTTTCTGTTTGTGCCCTTCGCGATGATTGTGATCGTGGGCGCCGCCAATGCTGTGAACCTGACCGACGGGCTGGACGGGCTGGCGGTGATGCCGGTGATGATTGCGGCGGGAACGCTTGGGGTGATTGCCTATGCGGTTGGGCGCACGGATTTTACCGAATATCTTGATGTCCACTATGTTGCAGGCACCGGAGAGTTGCTGATCTTTTCGGCTGGGTTGATTGGTGGGGGCTTGGGTTTTTTGTGGTACAATGCTCCGCCCGCGGCGGTCTTTATGGGGGATACCGGATCGCTTGCTCTTGGTGGGGCGTTGGGGGCGATTGCTGTGGTCACGAAGCATGAAATTGTGCTGGCTATCGTCGGTGGGCTGTTTGTGGTCGAGGCTCTTTCGGTTATCATTCAGGTGGCCTATTTCAAATTGACTGGAAAGCGCGTTTTCCTGATGGCGCCGATCCATCACCACTTTGAAAAGCGGGGATGGGCCGAACCGCAGATAGTCATCCGGTTCTGGATTATTTCGCTTATTCTTGCGCTGGTCGGGTTGGCGACGCTGAAAATTCGCTAGAGTGGGCCTGCTGTTGCGGGGTGGTCCTCCCGCCCCCTTGGTCCCTTGCGGGCCCCGGCGTTGGGCGTGGCGCCGCTGGCGCGGCGCAATGCCACGTAAGTTTTAAATTGGAGATGTGGCGATGATCCCTGTTCAAGGTTACACCGATCAGACGGTTGCGGTTCTGGGTTTGGGGCGGTCGGGTCTGACGGCTGCGCGCGCCTTGCGGGCAGGTGGGGCGGATGTGGTGTGTTGGGACGATAGCACCGAGGCTCGGGCGCGGGCCCAAGCTGAGGGCTTTGTGCTGTCGGACCTCACGCGCCGGGAGGCGTATAGCGGTGTGGTGTCGCTTGTGACTTCGCCCGGTATTCCGCATCTTTATCCGGCTCCGCACAGGGCGATTGCCGCGGCCCTTGCAGAAGGTGTGCCGGTGGATAACGATATCGGGTTGTTCTTCCGGTCTTATGCAACGGATGGGTGGGACACATTCGAGGTTGCGCCCAAAATCGTGGCGGTCACCGGATCAAACGGCAAGTCGACGACATCGGCTTTGATCCATCACATAATGATGGTGGCGGGCAAACCCGTCGTGTTGGCGGGCAACATCGGTCGCGGCGTGCTGGATATCGAGCCGGCGCAGGATGGCGGTGTTGTGGTGCTTGAACTCAGTTCGTATCAGATCGAGCTGGCCCGTTCGCTGACCCCTGATATTGCTGTGTTTACCAACCTGTCGCCGGATCATCTGGACCGGCACGGCGGGATGGGGGGGTATTTCGCGGCCAAGCGACGGCTGTTTGCCGAAGGGGGGCCGGACCGTGCCATTATTGGTGTGGACGAGGCCGAGGGCCGTTTTCTGGCGGGTCAGCTCTCTCAGGGTGTGACCGATGACAGGGTGATCCGGATATCTTCGGGACAAAAGCCGAGCGGCCCGGGCTGGCAGGTTTTTGCGCGCAAAGGGTTCCTGGCAGAGGTACGTAAGGACCGCCAGATGGCCTCGATCGATCTGCGCGCAATCAAGGGGCTGCCTGGGGCGCATAACCACCAGAACGCTTGTGCGGCCTATGCTGTTGCGCGCGCCATCGGGCTTGCGCCGCGATTGATCGAGCAGGCGCTGCACAGTTTCGAGGGCCTGCCGCATCGCAGCCAGCTGGTTGCCGAAGCAGGCGGGGTGCGTTTTGTGAACGATAGCAAGGCGACCAATGTCGATGCGGCCGCCAAAGCACTTGCTGCGTTCGATAATATCCGCTGGATTTGTGGCGGGCTGGCAAAAGAGGGCGGTATGGCGGGACTGCACCCGCAACTTGGCCATGTGGCGAAGGCCTATGTGATCGGGCGGGAAGCAGCAGGGTTTGCACTGGATCTGAACGGGATTGCGACCGAGGTTTGCGTGACGATGGAGCAGGCGGTTGCCCGTGCGGCGGCAGAGGCCACCGCAGGGGAGGTGGTGTTGCTGGCACCTGCGGCGGCCAGCTTTGACCAGTATGATAATTTCGAGAAACGCGGAGAGGATTTTATTGCGCAAGTCAAACGGGTGCTGGCAGACGGTCTTTAGGGCGGTCCGGTTTGATGGTCGGGAGTGATCTGACGGAGCGCCCTTGCAGGGCGCAAGTTGATCTGCCCTTCGGGCCGACTCCGCCAATGTCATAGGCGACGCATCAGGGGAAGGCGTACGACAGGGCGAGGTCAGGCCGGTTTTGCGGTGACCCGTTTTGCAGCCGCAGATTTGGCAATAGCCCGGGCAGCGGCCATGCCAGAGGCCCACGCCCATTGGAAATTATAACCGCCAAGCCATCCGGTAACATCGACACATTCGCCTATAAAATAGAGATCCGGTTGGGTTTTGCTGGCCATTGTTTTAGAAGAGAGTGCCTCGGTGGCGATGCCGCCAAGCGTAACCTCGGCAGTGCGGTAGCCTTCGGTGCCTGCAGGGATCATGGCCCAGTTTTCGATCAGGGCGCATAGATCTGCCAATTTCGCGTCTGATTGATCGGCGATTGTCCCTGTCATGCCACTTTTTGTCACAAAATACTGTGCCAACGCTTTTGGGAGTACTTGCCCCAAGGCTGTGGCAACGGCACGCCGGCCGTCGGTTTTGCGAGCATCTTGCAGGGTTTGCAGGATGGCGGCATCGGGGCACAGGGACAGTGTGACGGGCTGTCCCTCGCTCCAGAAGGACGAAATCTGAAGAATGGCGGGGCCGGATAGGCCGCGGTGGGTAAACAGCAGGGCTTCGTCAAAGCTGCCGTCTCCGGCGCGCGCGCGCGCGGGGGCCGCAAGGCCGGCCATCGGCTTGAGAGTGTCAAGCACATCTCCGGAAAAGGTCAGCGGGACAAGGCCGGGGCGGATCGGGGTGAGGGGTATGCCGAACTGCTCCGCGATCTGATAGGCAAGGCCGGTCGCACCCATTTTGGGAATGGATTTGCCGCCGGTTGCCACCACGATGTACTTGGCCTGAACAAGATGCTCTGTCCCGTCCCGCGTTATGGTGACGTCGTAGCCTTGGGAGGTTTGCCGGAGGGTTCCGATCTCTGTCCTGAGCCAGAGTTGAGCGCCTACTTTATCAAGTTCGGCCAGCAGCATGGCGACGATTTGTTTGGCGGACCCGTCACAGAACAACTGCCCGAGAGTCTTTTCATGCCACGCAATGTCGTACCGTTCGACCAGAGCGAGGAAATCCCACGGAGAATAGAGGCTGAGGGCAGATTTGCAAAAATGAGGATTTTGGGACAGGAAATTTTCAGGTGTCGTGAAAAGATTGGTGAAATTACAAC
>JBLIFE010000231.1:0-4512 GCA_047633515.1 Paracoccaceae bacterium
TCGCAGGTTCTTGTGGTGACCCATTCGCCACAGGTTGCAGCCTTGGGCGGGCATCATTGGCGGGTACAGAAAAAAGTTGAAGGCGACGTGACAACGTCAACTGTTGTAGCACTCCGGAACGATGATCGGGTCGATGAATTGGCCCGTATGTTGGCCGGTGACCGTGTGACAGCAGCTGCAAGAGCGGCAGCACTTGCTCTGCTTGATGGCTGATCACGCCTGCAAGATATTCCAGATCCGAACACATGCGCCGGAGGCCACGCTGGCACCGGCCATCGGCCGCGGCAGCGTGGCTTGGCCCAAGGGGCAAACCCCGCGGGAGGGTGCCAATCGTTCCTCAGCCGTTCACTCGCACCATCTTACCGGGGTTCAGGATGTTCAGAGGGTCCATCATGCGTTTCATGTCGGCCATGACCTGCCATGCTGGACCATGCTCGGCTTCCATATAATCAAGCTTGCCCATGCCGACCCCGTGTTCGCCTGAGACTGTCCCGCCCATCCGCAAGGCCCGTCGGACCATTGCATCCGACAATCTTGCAGCTTCCGACCGCTCGGCTTCGTTGTTCGGGTCCAACAAAAGAATAGCATGAAAATTCCCGTCTCCGGCATGTCCAAGAATTGGGCCGCTCAACGCGCTTTCGGCGATGTCGGCCCGTGTCTGCTCTACCGCTTCTGCCAGCCGTGAGATCGGGACGCACAGGTCGGTGACCACGGCGCGTGCACCGGGCCGCGAGGCGAGAATCGCGTAATAGGCGTTGTGCCGCAGCGCCCATAACGCTGCGCGGTCTTCGGTATGAGGCGACCAATTGAACCGTTGCCCGCCCATATCTGCAACAAGCTCGCCAAAGGTTGCTGCATCGGCCTTAACCGCAACCTCTGATCCATGAAATTCGACCATCAAATGAGGCAACAGGGGGAAATCGGTTCCTCCATAGGCATTACAAGCGGCAACGGTTGCGGCGTCCACAAATTCCATTCTTGCAATCGGAATGCCCATTTGAATTGTTGCGATCACTGTATCTACTGCTGCGGCGATCGTATCAAAGCTGCAAACGGCGGCGGCAATCGTCTCGGGTTGTCCGTGGAGCTTGAGGGTGAGTTCGGTTATCAGGCCCAATGTTCCTTCGGAGCCGACAAAAAGATGCGTCAGGTCGTATCCCGCAGCCGACTTGCGCGCCCGGCTGCCCGTCCGGATCACCCGTCCATCGCCAAGAACAACCTCAAGCGCCATGACCTGCTCGCGCATTGTGCCGTATCGGACAGTGGTCGTGCCCGATGCCCGCGTGGCCGCCATCCCGCCCAGCGACGCATTGGCGCCTGGGTCAACCGGAAAGAAAAGCCCTTTGTCGCGCAGCGCCGCATTCAGATCCTGCCGTGTCATGCCCGGCTGCACGACCACGTCCATGTCTGCATCATTGATCCGAAGTATCCGGTTCATGCGGGAGAAATCGATACAAACGCCCCCGCTCGGGGCAAGGGCGTGCCCTTCCAGAGAGGTTCCTGTGCCCCACGCGATGACCGGGCAACGATGCGCGGCACAAGTCAGCACTATCTTCTGAACCTGTGCTGTATCTTCGGGATAGACGACTGCATCCGGGGGCATCGGGGGAAAATGGCTTTCGGACTGACCATGAAGGGCCAGATCGGGCTTGGAGCATGAGACCTGATCGCCTAGGAGTTGGGACAAGGTTTCAATCGCGGATTGGATTGTCATGTTTGGTGTGCCTTTCCGCAGTTTTGACATTCAAGATTTCGGGCATTGCGGTCTGCGCCCGCAAACTTGCCACTGACAGAAAAAACGCAGAAGGCGCCGTAGCTACAATGAAACTCATAGGGCGTTTGATCCAGAGGCAATTGACGCGCAGCCGTTTGAATGTGCTGCGCGGGTGGAGTGTTTTGCGCAACGAGGGTCCGGGGCAGATCCAGTTCTGGTTTATTGCGCTGTTGGTGGGTATCGCATCGGGATTTGCGACGTTGGGCTTCCGGATCGGGGTTGCCTGGTTACAGACCCAAGGCTACGGCGGGGCGGATTCGGGTAACCTGCAGGCTTTTGCCGAGACACTTCCGTGGTGGTGGATCCTGCTGTTGCCTATTTGCGGCGGACTGGCTGTCGGGATAATTCTGCACAAATTCACACCCGACGGGCGCGTGCGCTCTGTGTCGGATGTGATCGAGGGGGCTGCGTTAAATAACGGACGGGTTGAGAAACGGGCCGGATTGGCCAGTGCCGCCGCGTCGATGATCACGCTGTCGACAGGGGGCTCGACCGGGCGAGAGGGGCCTGTTGTCCATTTGGTCGGGGTTATCTCGACGTGGGTCAGTGAACGCATCAAGGCCAACGGCATTACGGGGCGCGACCTGTTGGGATGTGCTGTTGCTGCGGCAGTGTCGGCGTCATTTAACGCGCCCATCGCAGGGGCGCTTTTTGCGCTGGAGGTAATATTGCGTCATTTCGCAGTACATGCATTTGCGCCAATCGTTATCGCCAGTGTTGCCGGCACGGTGATCAGCCGCCTCGAATTTGGCAACGTTACCGAGTTCACATTGGCCGAAGAGGGGGCGTTGCAATTTTATGCGGAGCTGCCGGCGTTCTTGTTGCTCGGGGTGGTGTGCGGGCTGGTTGCGGTGGCGTTTATGCGTGGCCTCTTTTTTGCCGAAGATCTGGTGAGTTTGTTTCAGGCCCGGACGGGCCTGCCGCGGTGGTTGCGTCCGGCTATTGCGGGGGCGGCGTTGGGGTTCATCGCGATCTGGTATCCGCACATCATCGGTGTAGGCTATCAGACAACGAGTGCGGCCTTGACCGGTAATCTTACGTTCTCTCAGGTGATCGTTTTTGTGGTGATCAAGATCATCGCCGTGGCGATAACGGTTGCCGGACGAATGGGGGGTGGTGTCTTCTCGCCTTCGCTGATGATCGGTGCCATGACGGGCCTTGCTTACGGGTATGTGGCGACAAGCGTTTTTCCGGAAGTGTCGGGTACGACAACCCTTTATGCGTTGGCAGGGATGGGGGCGGTTGCGGCCGCAGTTCTGGGTGCGCCAATATCCACTACGTTGATTGTTTTCGAACTTACCGGAGATTGGCAGACAGGCCTTGCGGTAATGGTCGCTGTTTCGCTTTCCACGGCCCTGTCGAGCAAGCTTGTGGACAGGTCATTCTTTTTGACCCAGTTAGAACGGCGAGGCATTCACGTAGCAGCAGGGCCGCAGGCCTATTTATTATCAATTTATTCGGCGGCTGTCGTGATGCGATCACGGGACAGCCCGCGTGCGGCATCTGATGAGGCCTGCCAGAGTTTGTTGGAGCAGGGTATAAAGCTGGGGTCTGCGTCTACTCTGGAAGTTGCCATGCCAATGTTCGAAAAAGGCGGCCATGTATTCATTCCGGTAGTCGCTCCGGCAGCAGAGGGCGCCCCCGAGCAGGTACTGGGGGCAGTGTTCTATGTCGATGCGCTAAGAGCTTATAACCGTGCGCTGGCGGCGACAGCGGCCGAGGAACATTCATAACGGATAAAGGTTGGCAGGCGCGCCGCTTGGTTGTTTCAGGTGGGGCTCCCGCCCAAGGCCACGTCGCCCTTTCAGGGCGGTGTAGCTTGGTTGGGCGTAGCAGGCGGACTTTGCCCGCCTGCGGTTGCGCCTAGTGCTACAATTGTTCGACAGTGACCCGATCAGAATAGAAGGCGAGGTGGTCTTTGATCCGCTCCAGCCCATTGTGCGGATCCTGATAGGACCAAGCGGCGTTTTCCAGCGGACCACTGCGCAATTCGATCGTAAAATGGGAGGCGTCGCCTTTGTGTGGGCAGTGGGTTTTCATGCCGGTCGGGTCGAAAAACGCCATCGCGATGTCCTTTCGCGGAAAGTAGATAACCGGTTCCCTGTCTCCTTCGCACAGTTCCAATGCTTGGCTGCTCTCGCCGATGACGGCGCCTGCGGCACGCACTACCCAAGTGCTTTGTGCGGCACGGATCTTAATATGGTCAGCCATTGTGGTTCCTCTTTGGGTCGTTTTTTCGTGTTTGGCGTAAACTAGTTCAATCTGTCAAAGATGGTGATGCTTGCTCAGACTGGGCCTGCTCAGATCGGAGATGTCGCCTGAACCAGCCAAGCAGCGGCAGCTGGGTCAAGGTGTGGCTCAAGGCGGGTGCGCACCTCGTGGTGATAGGTGTTGAGCCACGCTTTCTCGTCGGGGCCAAGCAGGTCCGTGTCAATTAGCCGAAGGTCCAGTGGCACCCAGGTCAATGTGCTGAAATCGAGCATCTCGCGCTGGTCCTGATCGGGCAGGTCAGGAGCCACTTGCACCACGATCAGGTTTTCGAGCCTGATCCCGAAAGCGCCTTCACGGTAATAGCCCGGTTCGTTCGACAGGATCATGCCGGATGCCAGAGGTACGCCAGACTGACGCGAAAGCCGCTGCGGCCCTTCGTGTACGGACAAATAGGCACCGACCCCGTGGCCGGTCCCGTGGTCATAATCAAGCCCGTCCGCCCACAAAGGCGCGCGTGCCAGCGCATC
>JBLIFE010000232.1:0-4498 GCA_047633515.1 Paracoccaceae bacterium
GGCACAGTTGGTCGCCCCGCAGAGAACTGCGACAAAGCTTACGACCAGTAGTTCGCAAAGGTCGTGCCGCGCATTGTCGGCACGGGGATCCGGGATGTCATCGAAGGCGGCGAGGAAGACATCCATGTGGGGAACGGGCTCCAAAAGGGAGATCCCAACCCCAGAATCCATCCCGCCCAAGACCGCAAGACCCCTCAAATCCCAAGCGCGATTCCCCTGCCCCTTCGGACAGGACGCGAGACAACCCAAGCATAACCATACCCTATTGTTGGCGGATATACTCTTGCTTCATGCCTGCACTGCTTTACTGATTACTGGACAAGTTTTTCGTGCAATCGCATGCCAGATGAGAGGCCATGACAGATGGAAAAAGTGTTGCGCGCCGTTAGCGGATGAAGCAGTTTTTTGACGCCACTGTGGGTCGATGGCTGCGACATTTCCTGTTTGTTCTGACACGCACCTATTATGCGCTATTTTACAATGTCAGCTGTTCGAACAAGCATCTTTTACAGGATCAGCCAGGGTCACTTGTTCTGGCGACACACGTCAGCCGCCATGACGGACCACTCATCGCCTCGATACTTTATACGACAACGCGCATCAGGCCGACTGTCCACTACAACGAATATTATCACTGGACCCAATGGTTTACGATGTTTGTGACCGCTGCAATTCCGATGAGTTCGCCCAAGGACTGGCCCGACGAAAGGCGCCTTGCGCGCAAGCAGCACATTCTTGAAGTGATGCACAAGGTGCTTGCAAACGGAAGTTCGATATTGCTGTTTCCAGCAGGGCTCATCCGCCGGCAAGCCAAAGAGATCGTGGAGCCGTACCTGACCGGCACCTACGAAGTTCTGCGCGCCGAACCCACAACACCGGTGGTCTTGCTGCGGATAGAGGGGCTGGGGAAATATCAGCCAGCAAAATACGATCATTTCTGGAGCTTCATGGGGATCGCGAAAGGACGTCGCCATGTCAGTGTCGACATTCAGTTGATTGCGCCGCTTGACCTCACGCTCGAACTTGCCGCTTTCAACAAAACGCTGGAACATTTGCTCAACACTGCCCCAAAATAGCTATGGCGGCAGCTTTTGCCGCCCGCCCCCACCGCCCGACCACACCGCAAGGCCAAAGCTTGTGATCCGCTTGCACGCCCTCAAAACAGGGCCGAGAGGCGCTTAGGCCGCAAAAAATTGTACCAGAATGCCTAAAGCCGCTCAATTTTCGGGCGTAGGATTGCTTTTGCCCCGCTGAACCCACGCAAAGGATGGCTGGCCGCACATCCGTCAGTAGGGTTTCTTCAAATTAAGGGGAAAGACAATGATTGTTACGCTTGCAAGACATCTCACTTTGGCCGCCGCCGCTGTCGCTACAACTGTTGCCTTGTCGGCGGGCACAGCCCGTGCCGCCGACACAATCAACTGTGTGTTTCCGTTCTGGTTCGGATTTGCACCGGTCTTTGTTGCCGACAAAAAGGGATACTTTGCCGAAGAAGACCTGACTGTCACCTGGGCCTTTGATAACGACAGGGCCAACGTGTTGCCTGCGCTGGAGACTGGCGCAATTGATTGCACAATGCGTACAATCGGCGAAAGCATGGCCCGCCCGCGGACGTCCGAAACATCCGGTACAATCATCGGCACCATCGACATCTCTATTGGTGCCGACGGGGTTGTCGCAGGGCCAGGCATCAACAGTGTCGCGGACCTGATCGGCAAGACGTTCGCAGGTGAAATCAACCACCCCGGCACCGTGATGACACAATTCGCTCTCAAGGAAATAGGCAAATCACTCGACGATCTGGACATAAGGCTCATCAACACAGACGATTCCATCGCCGTGTTCGAGGATGACAGCATCGCCGCCGTTGCCACGTGGGAGCCGATGCTGAGCCAGATCGTAAAGAACACCTCCCGCGACGGGTCAAAGGTCTTGTTGTCTTCGGCCGATTACGAAGGTTTGATCACGGATGTCATTCTGGCGCGCACAGACGATTATCAGGAAAACCCTGAGAAATATGCCAAATTCCTGCGCGGAATCTTCCGGGCGATCGACGATTACATGGCTGACGCAGACGATTTCATCGCTTTGTCGGCACCGGAATTCGGCGTCGCTGCCGCAGAGATGAAAGAAGCTCTGGAAGGTGTGAAATACACAACCTACGAAGAAGCAATGGCCTATATGCCGATGTCACAAGACGGTAAGCTGCGTGAGGTGTTCGACGCCTTCAACGAGATCAATATCTCCCTCGACCTGCAAGATGCCGCCCTTGCGTATAGCCCGTACATCGACGGCTCTTTGCTGCCGGGGCTTTTTGACGGAAAGACGCGCTAGTCACCGTTATGCTGTTGTTTCGAAAATCAATTCCCCGTCGCAACGAGATCATTCTTGGTGTGGCGGGGCTCGTGACATTTCTGCTTGTCTGGCAGGCCATTGCAATGTCCGGTTGGATTAAGCCACAATTCCTGCCTGCCCCACCAGAGGTTCTTTCGGCGTTTTGGCGGCTGTTTACGGAGGCAGATTTTGCCAGCGACATTGCGATTTCTGTCGGGCGGGTCTGGTTCGCATTCTTTTTGTCGGTCATCATTGCGGTGCCGCTTGGTTTGATGATGTCTTGCTATCGCTCTGTCGGGGCCTTTGTGGAGCCGTTTGTCGATTTTGTCCGTTATCTGCCTGTTCCCGCTCTGGTGCCGCTTTTGATTATCTGGTTCGGCGTTGGCGAAGCCTCCAAGATTGCGGTGCTGTGGATGGGCACATTTTTCCAGCTGGTGTTGTTGATCACCGATGACACAAAACGCGTTCCTGCCGAATATGTCGAATCCGGCTTTACGTTGGGGGCAAACCAGCGACAAATCATTCGCGACGTGATTTTTCCGGCAGCGTTGCCTAACATGGTCGACAACCTGCGGATCACGCTTGGCTGGTGCTGGACCTATCTGATTATCGCCGAAATCGTGGCGGCGTCTTCAGGTGTCGGTCACGTCATCTGGTCGCTGCGCCGGTTTGTCAAAACACCCGAGGTGATGGCGGGGATTATCGCGATCGGCATTATCGGGCTGCTGACGGATCAGGCGTTTCGCTTCATCCACCGGCGGGCCTTCAAGTATCTGGAGCGTTAAGCGATGACTTACCTGACCATCAAAGGCGTCTCCAAGACCTTCAACACCGGTGCCGCAAGCATCATGGCGGTGACCCCGATTGATCTGGAAATCGCACAGGGCGAGATCGTTACCTTTCTGGGGCCTTCGGGCTGCGGAAAGACAACGCTCATGCGAATGGTCGGCGGGCTTGAAACACCAACAACCGGCCATGTTGTGTTGCGCGGCGATGTGCTGGGCGGGCCGGATCGCAGGCGCGGCATGGTCTTTCAATCCTATGCCGCCTTTCCATGGCTTACGGTTGCCGGAAACATCCGTCTGGGTCTGAAATACCGCACCGATATTTCCACCAAGCATCGTAAGGAGGCCGTGCGCCGGTTGATCAGCCTTGTTGGGTTGGACGGGTTCGAAGACAGTTTTACCAACCGTATCTCGGGCGGGATGCGCCAGCGTGTGGCGATTGCCCGAACACTCGCAGCCGATCCCGAGATCCTTTTGATGGACGAGCCGTTCGGCGCGCTTGATGCGTTGACCCGCGAGCACCTGCAAAACCAGCTGATGCAGATCAACCGCGCCGAGAAAAAGACAACGATTTTCGTGACCCATGACGTTGAGGAAGCCATCTTGCTGGCGCATCGGATTATCGTATTTTCCGCCAGACCGGCGCGTATTCTCGAAGACATCGACGTCACGAAAATCCTGCCGGTGCAGGGGCGCGATCAACAGGTCCGCGACCTGCCGGAGTTTCTGGCGTTGCGACGTAGAATTCAGAACAGCCTGCGCGCAGAGCAAAATCGCGCCGAAGAAGAGGCCGCCGCAAATGCAGTTTGATTTCTCGGGCCAGCATATTCTGATAACAGGCGGAAATATGGGGTTGGGTGCGGGTGTCGCTCGTGGCTTGGCAGCAGCAGGGGCCAAGCTGACACTTGTCGGACTTGAACCGGATGTCCCCGAGGTTGCGGCGGCGTGGTCGGCAGAATTCGGTCGCGACATCACCGGCCTCAGCTGCGATATCGCCACCCCCCAAGGCATCGCTCTTTTGGCCGGTCTTGACGTGACACTTGACGGATTGATCAATAATGCCGGGCTGGAACTGATAACCCCGATCGCCGACCCCTCGCCCGATATCGACGCCGTTTTTCGCCGCATCACCGAAATCAACATCATCGGCACGTTCAGCGTGACCCGCGCCCTTTTGCCCAAGTTGAAGGACGGGGCCCGGATCGTGAATACGGCCTCAATGTGGGGCAAGACAGCCGTTGCCGAGTTTTCCGCCTATTGCGCCTCGAAACATGCGGTCATCGGGCTGACGCGCAGCCTTGCCCGGGAACTCTGCGGTCGCGGCATTTCGGTTAATGCGGTTTGCCCCGGTTGGGTGCGTACCGACGCCTCGATGCGCT
>JBLIFE010000233.1:0-4497 GCA_047633515.1 Paracoccaceae bacterium
CTCATAAAACAGCGCGCCTTGCGCCTCTTGCTTTGGTCCCAATATCGCAACTTCCTCATCATCCATAAGGAAAGCGACTCAGCGACAGAGCCTCAAATCAAGAAGAGTTTTTCAACAAAGTACGTCCTTCACGTCGAAACGTGCATGGCGCAGCAATCTGGACCGCTCGCTATCTCATTATTGTCACTCAAGGCCCCAAGCGGACCTTGACCGAGTGTCCGAACGCTGCATTTCAGCTTCCAGCCGACAACGACTCTGCTATCTATGAAGATGCCGTTTGCGCTGATGCCGCCATAGTGTGAATGCACATCACTCTTCAAATTCCCTCATTATTCTCCCAAACGACGCCGGATGTAGGAGTGCTATCGCGAGTCCATCAAACCGCACGGACGGAGCCAGCGATAAAAACTTTTTTTCAGGCGCATAATCGAGAGTGGGGGTCTTTTGCGTAAACCGTTCAGCTATCGCTCAACCTGATTGAGCAAAAGACCTTAGGGGGGTATTTGGAGAGTGTAAAATAAAATATTTTATTTTATTTTATCGTTATAAATCAAAACACTAAGTGATTTAAATGGTGCCCAAGGTCGGACTCGAACCGACACGCCCGTGAAGGCGGGGGATTTTGAATCCCCTGCGTCTACCATTCCGCCACTCGGGCACGCTTTGGTCGATGGTTTTTTCATATGGTAGGCCGGCATCACCTTGAAGAAAAACTTCTTAATGGTCGTCCGGACGTAAAAAACCGCGCGCTTAACGTCAAAGACCACCATTCTGTATGAACCCGTGATTCCTCGACTCGGTGTGAGGATAATGAACTCCTGTCGGCAGGTAAAGGCCGCGTCAGGCACTATTTCAACAAGTTCGCCAACTAAAAGCAGCGGGTTGAGGGTATCGGGCCAAAGGCATCCGCAACGAACCGAACCATGCGTGCGTCCGGATAGCCTGCGCCGTTCAGATACCGCCTGCTCCCACCGCGTTCCAGCCACCTGCGGGCGGTCGAAACGCACCGCGGACCTCACACCATCGCGCGTCAGACCGCTACACCGACCAGCCACAATGTGATGGCCGGAAAGGTCACAAGGATCACGACCCGCACCATATCAGACACCACAAACGGCGCCACGCCGGCATAGGTGCGTGTGATCGGAATATCCCGGGCGACACCGTTGATAATAAACAGGTTCATCCCAACTGGCGGCGTGATCAACCCGACCTCGACCACGATCAACGCAAGGATCCCGAACCAGATCGCCGTGTCCTGTGGCGACATCCCGAAATCAAGCACTTCAATGATTGGCAAAAAGATCGGGATCGTCAGCAGGATCATCGATAGACTGTCCATCACGCAGCCAAACAAAAGATAGCACAACAGCATGATCGTCAGCACCATCAACGGCGTGTAAGCCTGAAGGATGACCCAGTCCGCCAACAGATCAGGGGCGCGGGTGATGGCAAGGAACCCCTTGAACATTTCCGCCCCCAACAGAATGAAGAAAATCATCCCCGTTGATTTCGCTGTCTCAAGAATGGCCGCTCCCAGCCCCGCAAAAGTCAAACGCCCCATAACGACGCCGTAAAGTGCCGTCGCTGTCGCGCCAAAGGCTGCCGCCTCGTTCGGGGTGAACAACGCTTGTGTCCCCGGCTTGGCCCAGTTCCAGTCGCCAATGATCCCGCCCATCGTCAGGCCGAAGATCACAAAAACCGGCCATGTCGAGGCAAGCGTTTTGAGCCGCGCGCGGTACGGCACCCGCGGCGCCGCAGTCGCCGATCCCGGCCGGATACGGACATACAGTGCCACAGTAATTATATATCCTGCCGCCGCCAGAAGCCCGGGGATCAGGGCAGCCACGAACATCTTGACGATGTTCTGCTCGGCCATAATCGCATAGATCACAAGAATGACCGATGGCGGGATCAGAATGCCAAGCGTCCCTCCCGCAGCAAGCACGCCCGTTGACAGACTGTCGGAATAGCCGCGCTTGCGCATCTCGGGCAAGGCCACCTGCCCCATTGTGCTGGCCGTTGCCAGAGACGATCCACAAATCGCTCCGAACCCTGCACAGGCCCCGACACTCGCCATAGCGATGCCCCCCTTGCGGTGCCCCAGCCAGTCGGACGCCGCTCGAAACAAGGCCGCGGACATCCCCGTACGGGTCGCGATCTGCCCCATCAGGATAAACATCGGGACAATCGCCAACCCCTGATTCGAAAATGTCTCGTAGCTGAGCCCCTTTAACGCCGCCATCGGAGAGTTCGGCGCACCCAGCACATACCATGTGCCGAAAAAGCCGGTCATCCCCATGGCAAGCGCGATCGGGATGCGCAAGAATATCCCGACCAACATTATTCCAAAAGCCGCGAGCGCCAGTTCGATACCGGTCAAATCCGCGCCTCCCGGCCTGCAACGACCCATGTCACGGCCCGCCAGACCGTATAAAAACTGACCAGCACCATCACCAAGGCCCCCACTACGGCAGCCCCGTAGAGGCTCCAGACCGGAATTTCCAACTCATAGGTCGTCTCAGGATAATAGGGTTTGTACCCCATCAACAGCGCCGCACGCAGCGCATCCGAGCCATAGGGCAGCTTTTCTCCGAAACCGATCCACAATTGCCGCAAGATGACCACGCTGGAAAGTGCCACAAGCGCGTCTCCGAGCAGCCCGAACACTGCCTTGGTGCGCGCCCCGAACGCATCGATCAGGATATCGACCGTCACATGGCCGCGGTTTAACTGACACCATGGTAGAAAGTAAAAAACCGCCAGTGCACAACCATTTGCCACCAGTTCGTAATCTCCTGGCACGGGGCCGAACGGTCCGATCCCGTCAAGAGCACGCCCGATGATCGACGCAACCGTCATCACGGCCAGAAAGACAAGAATTGCCCCGCCCCCGTAGGCAAGCCACCGCGAGATCGCCCCCATTGCCCTGCCCATATGCCAGCCCCCTTCGACCACATTCGGTGTCAAAGCCGCGTGTACCGCACCAACAGGGCAAGCCGCAAGCCTGCCAAGGGCTGCGACCCTTTCCACGGCGCCTTTCGGGCACCGGCAGGCACCGACTAGGGCTTGTTGACGTTTGAGGACTCCCAAATCAGTCGCTGAATGTTTCAAAGTTACCAAATGGGATGCAACCTTGACACGCACCGCTCTCACCGGCGCGCAATGGGAAACCATCGCCCCGCACTGTCTTGCCCGGGAATGTGATCCCGGTCGTACCGGCCTGATCCACGCCTTTTTGTCGAGGCCGTTCTCTGGATCACGCGCACCGGTTGCCCTTGGCGCGACCTGCCCGAGGGTTTCGGGAAGTGGATCTCTGTTTTCAAACGGTTTCGCAGATGGGTAAGGGCCGACGCATTTTTATTGTCTGTTCAGTATGTTGGCTGAAAATGCCGACTTCAAATACGCCATGATCTACGGTAATATCGTTAAGGTCCATCGTCATGGACAGGGCGCAAAAGGGGGACTCAGAATCAGGCCACCGGACGCTCTCGCGGCGGCATAACCGCCAAGATTATGGCCCTGACCGACGCACTCGGCAACATGATCGACTTCCGCTTGCTGCCTGGACAGGCCCACGACCTGCGCCGCACCGCAGCCCTGATCGAAGGGCTGTCCTGCGGCCAGCTCCTTGCAGATCGCGCATTCGACGCCAACTGGTTGCGCGATGCGCTATCCGGTGCAGGGATCGAAGCGGTTATACCTCCTAAATGCAACCGCCGTTTCGCGGCGAAATTCGACCGTCACACCTAAAAATGGCGGCACCTGATTGAGAACTTGTTTGGAAAGCTCAAGGAATACAGAAGCATCGCCATGCGCTGCTGCAAAACAGACGAAAGCTTCAGCGCGTTCATCTCCCTCAAAGCAACCGTGGTCCGCACAAGATGAACGTCAACAGACCCTAGTCAGACCATCTTTGGCAGGACACTTCGGGGGGAATAACCCGTCGGCAACTATATCGAATGGGAACCGGATATCCCGCGCGCTGCCAATGCCGGCAAACGACATTTGGCCCACAGGGCTTGACCCCGGTCGGGCAGTTGGCGCAAGTGGCGCAAAAGTACTTATGGATAAAGCAAATGTTGCGCAGGTTGTATAATTGGACCTTGTCACTGGCCGCGGGCCCCTATGCGCTTTGGGCGCTGGCGATTGTGGCATTTGTCGAAAGTTCGGTGTTTCCGATTCCACCCGATGTGCTGATGATTCCGATGATTTTGGCGACCCCGCGCCGGGCTTTTCTGATTGCCGGTGTGGCGATGGTGTCTTCGGTTGCGGGTGGCATGCTTGGCTATGCTATCGGGGCCTTGTTTTACGAACAGATCGGCGCGCCCATTCTGACCATGCTGGGCAAAGAGGGTGCCATGGTCGCTTTTAACGACCGATTTAACGGAATGGGCTTCTGGCCGGTACTGATTGCAGGGCTCACCCCGTTTCCCTACAAAGTCATCACGATTATGTCGGGTTGGACGGGCATGTCACTTGGCACGTTTGTGGTGA
>JBLIFE010000234.1:0-4435 GCA_047633515.1 Paracoccaceae bacterium
AGCGTGACTTTCACTTTATCGCCTGTCTCGAGAAACTTCATGACGCTCCGCATTTTGACATCATAGTCATGCGTGTCGGTATTGGGGCGAAACTTCACCTCTTTTACCTCGATTGTCTTTTGTTTCTTTCGGGCCTCGGACTCGCGCTTTTGGGTCTCGTATTTGTACTTGCCGAAATCCATGATTTTAACAACCGGCGGCACAGCATTCGGCGAGATCTCTACAAGGTCAAGACCCACCTGCACGGCAAGTTCCATGCCTCGTTCAGGTGTCACGACACCGACATTTTCACCCTCGGGTCCAATAAGTCGGATTTCGTTGCACCGGATCCGTTCATTGATGCGGGGGCCGGTTTCGCGCTGAGGCGGCGCGTTATGTGGTCTGCGGGCGATGGGGGTCATCCTTCATAAGTTCACTATGCGCGGTAAAATAGCGATGAATGACCCTTATTTCAAGCGACATTCGGCATTGCCTGGGCATCATTTGCACCAACACAGCGGCGTCCCTTGCTCTGCTTGGGTGTCGGGTCGGCGGGCGCAAAAGGAAAACCGGCTGTCTTGGCGCGGTCCAGCCGCCGTTTTACGAAAGAAACACTCACAATAGGCCGCCCTTGGGCTGACCTGCGCAGGGGCCATCCCGGGGCGCATCTGTCAATTCAGCCGACAAATGCCTTTTCGACGACATAATGTTTCGGCTCGCTGTTCGCGCCTTCCTGCAAGCCGAACCCTTCGAGAATCACTTTGAGATCGGTGTTCAGCCCTATTGATCCACACACCATTGCGCGGTCGGTTTCGGGCGACATGCTGTCGATGCCAAGATCGGCAAACAGCGAGCCGTCCTGCAGGCGTGTTGTAACGCGGCCCATCTTTGGACTCTGCTCGCGGGTGGTCGTTGGGTAATAGGTCAGCTTGTCACCGATCATTTCACCGATCAGCGGATCTTGCGCAAGCCCCTCGATCAACTGCCGGCCGTATTCAAGCTCGGCCACATCCCGGCAGGTGTGGGTCATGATGATCTGGTCGAACCGCTCGTATGTTTCGGGCTCGCGCAGCAACGAGGCAAACGGGGCGAACCCCGTGCCCGTCGCAAAAAACCACAGCCGCTTGCCGGGCAAAAGCGCATCATGTACCAATGTGCCAACGGGTTTGGGGCGCAAGATTATCTCGTCGCCGGGTTTGATATGTTGCAGCCGGCTGGTCAGCGGGCCATCCTGTACCTTGATCGAATAGAACTCAAGCTCCTCGTCCCAGCTGGGCGAGGCAATGGAATAGGCGCGCAACAGCGGCTTGCCGTCGTCTTTGAGCAGGCCGATCATCACGAATTCACCCGACCGGAACCGCAACGATTTCGGACGTGTGACGCGAAACGAGAACAAGCTGTCCGTCCAGTGAGTCACGGACGTTACGGTTTGTGCGTCGGGCAGTGCTTTTACGGCAGCGCGGACAGGTGTCTTTGGCGCGGGGTCTGCGGTGGCTTGTGATACGGGTTCTGGCACGGGTTGAGGCTCTATCATTGCTTTGGAAAAAAGGCAGAGCCAATCCGGCTCTGTGTTGTAATATAGGGTTTTTCGCCGATGATTGAAAGAGGCGCATGCCCTTTCGGGGTGGCAACGGTCCTATCCCCGCAGAAGTGACTGGTAATCATGGGCCTGCCAGTTTGCGCGTGCCAGCCATTGTTTTTGCGGCTGGCGCTGTGCCAACGCGTCAGAGATCTCGACCTCGTCAAATCCGGATCGGCGCGCCATGGCGTATTGATCCGCAATCACATGTCCCCTTGCCCGCAAACGGCCCGCATAGCCTCGCAGGCGCAACGCGCGGGCGATTGAAAACCCTCTGCCATCCGAAAAGCTTGGAAAATCCACCCGTATCATCCGCACGTCCGCAGGCAGGTCGGGCAGGTCCGACACGTCGGTTTGTGCGCACAGATCAAGCGCGGACGCAGTCGCCGCAAAGTCGCCGCAGGGTGTAAACACACCCCCGAAATCATCTGTGGCAAAACCTGCATCGGTTACGATCACAGTCATCGTGCTATCCTTTCTTGGGCTTCAGAAGCGGGGGCGGGTGCACCGGGAGGGGCCGTGGCTCGCACGGCGGGTCCGTTGCTGAAATGAATGCCGCATTCGTGTTTTTCGTGTCCGCGCCAGCGTCCGGCACGGGAAGGCTCGCCGACGCGCACCGCGCTTGTGCACGGAGCGCAGCCGATCGAGGGGAAGCCTTTGGCGACCAGCGGATTACGGGGCAGGTCATGTGCAACGATATAGTCGAGCAGGTCGCTGGCTTGCCATTCCGCCAGCGGGTTGATCTTGATGCGGCCCTGCTCTGCCTCGACGACCTCAAGTGCGGCTCGTGTGTCCGACTGAAACCTTTTGCGCCCTGTGATCCAGCTGTCGAAGCCTGCAAGAGCCTGCTCAAGTGGTGCGGTCTTTCGCAAGTCGCAGCACGCGTCGGTATCGGTTTTGTGCAACGCGTCGTCAGGATCACCGCGATGCAGGTTCTGCGGACGTGCCCGTATCTGCTGGACGTTTAGAAGGCCGAGGGCGCGCGCGACGTCTTGCTGATACGCCAGCGTTTCGGGAAAGAGCATTTGCGTGTCTACAAACAGCACCACCGTGGCCGGATCAATTTGCGCCAGCATGTGCAACAAAACCACCGAGTCCGCTCCGAAAGAAGACACTACCGCCATGCGCCCCGTGGCACTGCTGCCAAGGGACACCCGCAAAATTTCCGGCGCATCAAGGCCGTGCAATGTTTTGCGCAGGTCTGTGATCCGGGCGGTTCGGACAGGGGAGGCTGTGTGATCAAGCGGCATGGGCTGCGCGCGCTTGTGGATAAAGCGCCTCCTTGAACGGAACAATGCCGAGCCTGCGGTAAGCGGTCAGGAATGTCTCGTCGGGGGCCGTGCGCAGATCGACATAGGCCAGAACCAGCCGCTCAATGGCTGGCACGATATCGTCTGCCGAAAATCCCGGTCCCGCTCTCTCGCCGATGCTTGCGGTCTCGGTTGCATCTCCGCCCAGCGTGATCTGATAGCTTTCGACCCCCGCCCGATCCAGACCCAGAATGCCGATATGCCCCACATGGTGATGCCCGCAGGCATTGATGCAGCCCGAGATCTTGATCTTGAGTGGCCCGACCGCGTGTTCGATCTTCATCGCCTCGAAGCGGGTGGCGATTTCCTGCGCAATCGGGATAGAGCGGGCGGTAGCCAGCGCGCAATAATCCATGCCGGGGCAGGCGATAATGTCTGACGCAAGCCCGATATTTGCCGTGCCAAGCCCCGCCCGCAGCAAGCCGGCATGCAGCGCAGGCAGATCGTCGACGTGTACATGGGGCAGGATCACGTTTTGTTCGTGGCTTATGCGCAATTCCGAATGCCCGAACTGTTCTGCCAGATCGGCCATTACCCGCATCTGGTCAGCGGTCGCATCGCCTGGTGTCGCGCCGTGCGCCTTGAGCGAGATCGACACGATGGCATGATCGGCGGCTTTATGCGCGCTCAGGTTTGTATCCACCCACGAACGAAAGACCGGATCGCGCCCGTAGGCCGCATCATATGTTGTGCGCGGAGCAGTTTTGAAAACAGGTGGCGCAAAATCCGCCTCGAGGCGCGCAAGGATCTGTTGGTCGACACCGCTAAACGCGGCGCGGGTCTGCAAAAAGGCGCTCTCGACCATGTCACGGATCGCGTCGATCCCGTGCTCGTGGACGGTGATCTTGATGCGGGCCTTGTATTTGTTGTCGCGACGTCCCAGCCGGTTGTAGACACGTACGACTGCCTCGAGATACGGCAACAAATCTGCCTTGGGCAAAAACGCCCGTACGACTTTACCGATCATCGGGGTGCGCCCGAGGCCGCCGCCGATGATGACCTCGAAACCCTCTTCGTCATTGTGGCGCACGATCCGCAGCCCGATGTCATGGGCTTTGACCACGGCGCGGTCGGCGTGCGCGCCTGTGACGGCGATCTTGAATTTGCGCGGCAGGAACTGGAACTCGGGATGGTCGGTTGACCACTGGCGCAGCAATTCGGCCACCGGGCGCGGATCGGCGATCTCGTCGGCGGCGGCACCTGCGAAATGGTCGGCGGTGACGTTCCGGATCGTATTGCCGCTGGTCTGGATCGCATGCATGCCAACATCGGCAAGGGCATCCAGCATTTCGGGAACATCGGCCAGTTTCGGCCAGTTGTACTGGATGTTCTGGCGTGTTGTGAAATGACCGTAGCCCTTGTCCCACCTGTCGGCGATCATCGCAAGGGTGCGCATCTGTGTGGCATTCAGGGTGCCGTACGGGATCGCCACACGCAACATATACGCGTGCAATTGCAGGTAAAGTCCGTTCATCAGGCGCAGTGGCTTGAACTCGTCTTCGGTCAGGCTGCCGTCAATACGGCGTCCGACCTGTGCACGAAACTCGTTGACGCGGTTACGCACAAA
>JBLIFE010000235.1:0-4402 GCA_047633515.1 Paracoccaceae bacterium
TACAGCAATTTTGAAGAATTTGTTGCCTATGCTCGGGCAAACCCGTCGGAAATCTCGATGGGCGTTACCTTGGGCGGTGTTCCTCACCTTCATGCGGCGATGATCGAACAGGCCTTTGGTCTGCAATTCAGATATGTTGGCTACGAGGGCACAGGTCAGCGTATTCGTGCGCTGGTTGGTGGAAATCTTGATGTGGCCATCGGCGATATCAGCTCGTCCAAGCAGTTTGTTGATAATGGCGACCTGACCTTCCTTGCGATCGGCACCGGTGAGCGCCTTGCCACTGTGCCGGATGTGCCGACCTTTAAAGAATTGGGTCATGATCTGGAATTGAACGTGACGCGCGGTATTGTGATGCCAAAGGGCGCCCCGCAAGAGATCCGCGATGCTCTGGAGGCCGCACTTGAAGCCATGGCACAGGACGCAACCTATATCCAGCAGACCAATAATGCCGGTGCAGATGTCGATTTCCGGGGTCAGGCTGCCTATAGCGCGTATCTCACCAAACTTGATGCGACGGTCAAATCGCTTTCTGCTGTTCTCGCGCCATGAGCGACGCAAGCGTAGATAAAACGCGGGCTCAGGAGGCGGGCGAGATTGCCCGCCTCCTGAGCTATGTTGTTCTGCTGCTTGCTTCAGTTGGTTTGTTTTTTGCGGCGACCGCAATTCCGGCATCCCGTTTCGACAAGCTTGGGGCAGGGGCGTTTCCCAAGATTGTCTTCGGGATCATGAGCGTGGTCGCCGCGATTGCCATCGTTGACGCCGTGCGCAAAATTCCCCGTCCGGCCTATGGCCAGTTCGTGTCCCAGACAGTGGCATGGGCGCGGGGGTGCTATCTTGTGTTCGTCTGTCTCGGGGCGCTGACGGCCTATTTGCTGACCATCCCTGTGTTTGGGTTTTCCATCGCAAGCGCCGTGTTCTTGTTCGGGCTTCAAGTCATCTTGATGCCGCGTCGGCCCGCATCGATCGCACTTGCGGCGGTCATCTCAATTATATTTTCTTTCGGGTTGAACTGGCTCTTTGCCGAGGTCTTTACCGTATTCCTGCCACGCGGAGTTTTCTAAGATGGCCGACTTTATGAGCGGTGCGGCGCAGATTTTCACCATCACGACATTGTTGTACATGTTGGCGGGCTCTGTTGCCGGGATTGTGGCGGCTGCTATCCCCGGTTTTACGGTGACCATGGCCATCGTGCTGACGCTGCCGCTTACATTCACGATGGAGCCGTTGCAGGGGATTGCGGTCATGCTGGCGGTTTATGTCGGCGGCTATACGGGGGGGCTGATTTCGGCGGCACTTTTGGGTATTCCGGGCACGCCATCGTCGGTTGCGACAACATTTGACGCCTTCCCGATGGCGCGCAAAGGAGAAGCCGGCCGTGCGCTGTCTATCGGGATCTGGGCCTCGTTTTTTGGAACGGTTATTTCGACGGTTGTCTTGATCTTTGCGGCCCCTCCGCTGGCGCTGTTTGCGGTGCGGCTAGGACCATGGGAATATTTTTCGTTGATCGTTTTCGCCCTGACGATCGTCGCGAGCCTTGTTGGAACATCCGTCATTCGCGGGATGCTCGCGGGTCTGATCGGTCTGGCGATTTCTACTGTTGGTACCGATCCGATCATGGGGCGACCACGATTTGATTTCGGTATCGAGATGTTGCAGACTGGCTTGCCGTTTCTTGTTGTCCTGATCGGTATTTTTGCGATTTCGCAGCTGGTATCCGAGGTCGAGGACGCCAAAAATGTGCGCTCGGGCAACCCGCTTGTCACTGGCGCGATCGATTTTCAGACCTGGAAGGTCATGAAAGAGGTCTTGATGCGGCCGGTAAACCTGCTGCGGTCCTCGATGGTCGGTGTATTGATCGGCGCGCTTCCGGGCGCAGGGGGGTCGATTGCCAATCTGGTTGCCTATGATCAGGCCAAACGGGCCTCGAAACATCCCGAAACCTTCGGTACCGGCGAGCCTGATGGTATTGTTGCCTCTGAAGCGGGCAATTCCGCGACGGCGGGCGGGGGACTTATTCCGTTGATCGGTTTGGGCATTCCGGGCTCTGCGGTCGATGCCATTTTGATGGCATCCCTTATGGTGCATGGAATTTCCGTCGGGCCAAGACTGATCCTGGATAATGCTGATCTGGTTTATGGCATGTTTATCGCCATGGTTGTGTCCTCTTTCATGATGCTGGTTGTGTCGGTCTTTTCCATGCGGCTGTTCTTGCGGGTCACCGAGGTGCCCAAATGGCTGATCGTGCCTGTTGTTATGACCTGTTGCGTCGTGGGGACCTTTGCGCTGAACAACCGCGTGACGGATCTGTACCTGCTGATCGGGATAGGTATTGCGGGCTATGTTCTGCGCGCTCTTGGTTATTCTTTGGCGCCGCTGGTGCTGGGGGTTATTCTTGGCCCGATCGCAGAGACCAACTTGCGCCGTGCGCTGATGACCGATGAGGACCCAAGCCTTTTCTTCACGCGTCCTATCAGCCTCATCTTCCTGATTGCTGCCGTCGTTTCGATCGCTTGGGCGATCCGCAGCCATTTCAAAAATCGTACAACGAATGAAGGGCCTTCTGATGCACCTGCGACATGATCCTGCGTATCCCTCGCGCCGCTCGCCTGTTCTGGCCGAAAATGTTGTGGCGACGTCACAACCTTTGGCCACACAAGCGGGCATTGCGATTCTGCACCAAGGCGGCAATGCCGTTGATGCAGCGATCGCTGCCGCCGCGACGCTGACAATTGTTGAGCCGACGGGGTGTGGCCTTGGCTCGGATGCGTATTGTATCTTGTGGGACGGAAAGGAACTGCACGGTTTGAATGCCTCGGGCCGCGCACCCGCTGCGTGGACGCCTGAGCGTTTTCCCAACGGCATACCGCAGCACGGCTGGGATTCTGTGACGGTTCCGGGCGTGATCAGCGCCTGGGTCGAGTTGTCCGAAAAGTTTGGCAAACTGGGGCTGGCGACGGTTCTGGCCCCGGCAATCAAATATGCCGAAGAAGGATTTATCGTGTCACCCGTTGTTGGCACGGCATGGGCCAAAGGCGCCGAGGTTCTAAAGGACCAGCCCGGATATGCCGAGACATTCATGCCGGGTGGGCGTGCCCCCAAACCGGGCGAGCGTTTTTGCAACCCTGGTGCCGCCCGCACCTTGCGCGCGATTGTCGAGACGAAGGGGCGCGCGTTTTACGAGGGCGAAATCGCCCAAAAGATCGTCGCATTTGCCAAAGAAAACGGTGGAGCAATGACCCTCGATGATCTTGCTGCCCATACAAACGATTGGTGCGGCACGATCAGTCAAACATTCGATGATGTGCAATTGCACGAGATTCCGCCAAACGGACAGGGTATCGCAGCATTGATGGCGCTGGGCATTTTACAGCACACGACCATTCGGGAACACGGTCCTGATGACATCGAGGCCGTGCACCTTCAACTTGAGGCCATCAAGCTGGCGTATAGGGATCTGCATGCTTATGTCGCGGACCGCGCGTACATGAACGAGGTTGACGAGACTGCCTTGCTTGACCCTGCCTATCTGAAATCGCGCGCCGGTCTGATTGATACGGCTCGCGCGCAGGATTTCGGCCCGGGCGCGCCCAAGTCGGGGGGCACGGTGTTGCTGAATGTCGGCGATGCCTCAGGCATGATGGTCAGCTTTATCCAGTCGAATTATGCCGGGTTCGGCTCTGGCGTGGTCGTGCCGGGCACCGGAGTTTCAATGCAAAACCGCGGCTTTGGTTTTACGACCGAACAAGGGCACCCAAATCAGGTTGCTCCCGGCAAACGACCGTTTCACACGATCATTCCGGGCTTTGTGATGAAAAATGGTGCGCCTTTGATGGCATTCGGCATGATGGGGGGGCCGATTCAGGCGCAAGGCCACATGCAGCTTTTGTTGCGCACCCAGCTGTGGGACCAAGATCCCCAGACCGCCGCCGATGCACCGCGTTGGCGGGTAATCGAAGGGTTGGATGTTGCTTGCGAGCCAACAATGTCTGTGGCGCTTTTGGACGGATTGGAAAAACTGGGCCACAAAATTCAGGTCGAAGCGCCAGATAACGCATTCGGATTTGGCGGTGCACAGCTTGTTCAGCGTCTTGAAGGGGGCGGATATGCCGGAGGGTCCGACCCTCGAAAAGACGGACAGGCGGCAGGGTTTTAGACAGTCCGGGCAATCTTCAGAAAACTGCTTTGCGGGTGCCTATTCGAAGTAGCGCACCAGTGGGCTGGCGGTGCGGAAGATCTGGATCAGAAAATCGATTGCGTCGTCGTCCAAAAGAGATGCGTCCGGTAGATCCTTGCGGCATCCCAGCCCGACCATTTTCAGGAAGGGTGCCGAAGGATCGCGGCTTTTAAAGCCATCCGGCACAGGGCCCAAAGGCTTTCTTGTGACGAGCCCGTCCGGGAA
>JBLIFE010000236.1:0-4399 GCA_047633515.1 Paracoccaceae bacterium
GGCACCACGGCGGCGAGTTCGCGTCGGGTTCGATTGTGGATAACCTGTCCTCGATCGGCCGGCCGGCGTCGGCGCCCGATCTTCAGGCGCGTTTCGTCGAACGGATCGGCCGCGCGAACGAGCAGATTCAGGTCCATGCCGCCAAAGCAGGGGCAACGATTGGCTCGACTGTTGTGGCACTTTTGGCATTTGAACAGCATTTTGCCTGCGTCTGGTCGGGTGACAGCCGCGTTTACCTGATCCGTGGCGGTCAACTTGAGCAATTGTCTCGCGATCACACCGAGGCGAACGAGTTGTTCGACCGGGGCACGATCACTGCCGAGGAGGCTGAAAACTGGCCGCGCAAGAATGTAATCACGCGCGCCATCGGGGTCGCACCCGAAGCGAACCTTGATCACAAATACGGGACATTGAGAAATCGCGACACGTTCATTCTGTGTTCCGATGGCTTGACTGCCCATATTCAGGACACGGAGATCCTCGATATTGCGAGGCGTTATCAACCTCAACAGGCCTGCGAGCACTTGCTTAATCTGACGTTGGAACGTGGCGCGACAGACAATACAACCGTGATGGTCGTTCGCGCCTTCGACAAGACCGAAGTCGCCGCACGCACGAACATCTTCGACATACCCCCGACCGGGGTGTAGGCAAGGCATAAGGACCGGCCAATGGCATCGGACGACAGTCAAAAGACACAGATTACTTCGGTGTCACCCACCGGGGTGAGCATCGGCACGCAGATCATCGGCACCTACGAGATCAAGCAGCACATCGCCACAGGCGGTATGGGCGAGGTCTATAGGGGCGTGAATATTCACACCAATGAACCTGTTGCGATCAAAATCGTCCTTGCTGCTTTGGCACATGACGAAAAGATAATTTCGATGTTCCAGAAAGAGGCGACCGTTCTGGGACGTCTGCATCATGACGCGATTGTGCGTTACAACATGTTCACGATTGATCCGACAACCCAACGGGCTTGTCTAGTGATGGAATATGTCGAAGGCCGCTCGATGGCGGACTACATCGAAGACGGCCCGATGTCGGCAGAAGATGTGAAAACCTTGCTGCGTCGTCTGGCGCCGGGGTTGCAACGCGCCCATGATCTGGGTGTTGTGCACCGCGATTTGTCCCCAGACAATGTCATCGTTCAGGACGGCCTCGTCAGCCACACAAAGATCATTGATTTTGGCATTGCGAAGTCTGAAAATTTTGGTGGCGGCACGCTTTTGGGAGGGCAGTTCGCGGGCAAGTACAATTATGTTTCACCTGAACAGCTTGGCCGCTTCAAAGGCATCATTACCGGTCAGTCCGATATCTACTCGCTGGGTCTTGTGGCAGCGGCTGCCGCATTGGGTCGACCGCTGGATATGGGGGATAATCCCGGCGAGGCGGTCGATCGCCGCTCGGCGGTTCCGGACCTGTCGGGGGTAGCCGACGAGGTTCGCCCGATCCTTGAGTGCATGTTGCAGCCTGACCCCGCGAACCGACCGGCAACAATGGCCGACGTTGTGATGTTGCTGGACAATCCGCAGTTGTTGCCACAGGCGGCTGTGGCATCTGTGCCTCCCGCAGGGCAGGCCGGCTATCCTGCGCCTGGCTACCCCAATCAAGTCAGCCAGCCCCCGCAATTCGGGTTCGCTGGACCGGGGGGGCAGGGGACCGCACCACCACAAGGCTACCCGCCAACATCACAACCTCCCGGAGGGTTTGCGCCCGTGTCGCAGCCCCCGGCGTATTCTGTACCCCCATCCCAACATCCGTCTTCCCAACACCCGTTTCAGCCGCCGGCTTACGGACAATCTGTGCCTCCGGTTGACAACGATAGTCCCTTTGGCCCTCCCACGACCCCGCCTGTGCGGTCGGGAGGATCAACTGTTCCGCCCACATCGGGCAGCCCAAGACAGACGCAAACGGCAAAGAAGAAAAGCCCTGTTATGATCCTTGTCCTGCTTGGGCTCTTGGCTGCCGGTGGTGGCGGCGGGGCATATATGGCGGGTCTTTTCGGCACATCTCAAGATGGTGGCGAGGCGCTTGTCGAAGCGCAGACAACTGGCGAGCCGGGCGGCGAACTTCCCTCTTCTCCGGGACGCATCGAACTTCCGTCGCCCCAAGACGCGGAGCCTGAAACTGTCGTTGCCGCAGCACCGCCGGAACCTGTTCCCGCGCCTGTTCCTGTTCCTGAGCCCGAGCCCGAGCCAACGCCGCCAGCGAGTGTTCAAGACCCTGATCCTGATCTGACAGAGGTAGCAAGTGCACCGCCACTTGAAACCCCGCCAGCGGATGAAACCGCAGACACCGGGGGGGACTTTATCAGCAAGATCGGCGAGAGGATCAAGTGGGTACAGGATTACCCGCTGACCTCATGCGTTTTGGCCGAGGTCATGGCTGTGACCCCTACCAGTTTCGCGATCGAGGGATATGCCACGTCGGCTGATCCTTTTTGGCAGTTGTTGACTGATTTCGAAGCGGCACACGGCACTGAACCGGATATTGGTGTGCGCCTGATCAAGTCCAGCCAATGTGCGGTGATCCGGCTTCTCAAGGGGCTGTCGGGACGTGGTGGGCAATCTCCGAAGCTGTCTCTGGATAAAGATGTTCTAAAAAGTGGTGAACCGATCCGTGGGCGTGTCGAACAGATTGCAGATCGCAATATCTGGTTGATGCTGGTTGATGCCCAGGGTGGCACCTATGATCTGTCGTCGCGCCTGAAGCCACAAGATGATGGATCGGCGACCTTTGCGCTTGCGTTGCGCCCGAATACGACCGGTGGACCAGATGAGTTGGTGCCGCAGATGATCGTAGCCGTTGCCAGTGACAAACCGATTGCCAACGCCAAGGCGCCTCCCGGGACCCCTGCCGATGTGCTGATTGCTTTGGTTGAGACAGAGTTGCGCAACGAAAATGTGACAGCCTCGGCGGCCGTTTCATACTTCCGGTTTGATACCGAGTAAACCGCGCCCGGGCAAAGCACGCAACGCTCCCGCCCTCTACGCACCGATGGTGCTTGGAGGTTGGGCGTGGCAGCTGGGCTTTGCCCGTCTGTGCGCATCAGGCGGGTGTCTGCTCCGGTACGGTCACTTGACGGAAAAAGCGATCATTGACATGTCGATATCCAGAGCCCTTGCAGATTGTTCCTCTTGCAATGCTCTGAAAAATTCCTGCGCAGGCGTTCCGTTCATGGCTTTTATCGTGTCCAGACGACCAATTGAGCCCACGGCCATCAGCAATTGCTGGGTTACGATCGGCCCGCCCTGAAATGTCATCGGAATTTCAAAGCCAGCAGCAGAGCGGGTGAACTTCAAAAAGCTGTCAAGCGATTGCACGAGACCGTCGTCATCGATCAGCAGCAGGTGGATCTGCATGCCTGATGTGTTGAGGATTTCACCACTCAGGAAGTTCCCACTGATGATTTCACGCTCTGCCACACGGAAATACATGCCGAACTCGGGGTAACGCGGGGTTGCCTTGATAAACGCGAGGGTCGCGCATTGGGCGTCACTTACGGGCTTTAGGAATGTGCTTGGAACGACACCGGCTTTTGCCTCGATGCCTTGACGAAAGCCGTCAAGACGCCGATCGGTTTCGCCAAACGCGTCGAGGCTCAGGCTTCCTGACAATTCTCCGAGGGCTGGAAGTGCGGCAAAGCAGGGGCCGCCATCATAGGACTTGAGGAACTCGAGCACAGCGGTATACCGCGCGCGCTCGGTGGCACCAACGCTTCCCTCCGGGCCGGGCGCGATGGTGTCGAGCGCTTGGGCCGAAGGTGCGGATGCAGTGGGATCAGTTTCTGATGCCGGAGCAGGCAGAGGGGCCAGCGTGGTCGAGGGGGCGCTGGCGCGGGGAACCAGCCTTTGGGGGGCAATGGCCTTGGGTTCGGGGCTAATCATTGCCAACTGGTCCTGCGATGCACCCAATGAAGCGGATGCGGTCGCCGCCACACGCGGCGATGTTGCCGGGGCAACGGCGGGGGCAAGGGTATTGCGGGTCTGTCTTTGGGCGGGTGCGGTTTGCTCAGGTGGCGTCTGTGCAGTCTGGCGCACGGAGGGTGCAGTGCGCGCGGTTGTTCTGGGGGCGGCGCCCGCGACTGCTGTTCGCTGAGGTGTGTTTGGCAGGCGGGTGGCGGTTGTTTGTGTCGCGGGGTCCGGGTCGGGCTGTCGCGTTGCAGTCATAGCCGAGGTGATCGGAACACGGGGCGAAACGCTGTCACCGACAGTGTCAACCGCCGCGACGTTTGGCTGGGTTGCCGTAACGGAGGCAGACGGGGCGGATGTCAATTCGGGGGGGCGGATTTGCAGGGCATTTGGGGCTGCGGTGACAACGCGGGTCGGCGCGGCGCTGGCTGTTGGCACCGGAACGTTGGCGGTGCCTGCAACGGGTGCTGTAGTAATGGTGA
>JBLIFE010000237.1:0-4392 GCA_047633515.1 Paracoccaceae bacterium
AACAAAGCACTCCGTCGTTTTCCTGCCGGCTTTTCCGCACCGCAAGGCCCCTAATGCAACCATTTCAAACACCTATTTGCAGCCCTGCAAGAACAACGTAACGCAAGGTAAAACGCTTCTGAAACGCATGTGCCCACTATGAATAACGTGGTCCGTTTCACCAATGCCAGCCATCGACCTGCCTTCCTGCCACGCCTAAACCAGCCCCCCTGCTGCCCCCACGAATCGCCTGGCCGATCTTCCGAATGCTCGCACTGGCAGGAAGACCCGATGACGACGGACACAAAGGATACCGTGAATGACCCAGAACGCCCCCTTGACCGAAAAAGTCGATGTTTCAGCCGCTATCGAGCTGGCTCTGAACCAAAAAGACGCGAACCGGCTTGCGGAGCTGATCTCGGACCTGTCACTCAGCGAGGCTCTGCGCGAGGTTCTGGCGTTTTCCCCGAAAGAGCGTGACGCCCTGTTATCGCTCTTGCCCGCCGATGTGGCCTCCACCCTGATCGAGGAGGCCCCGTCCGAGCTTGCCGGTGATCTGATGGAGCGCCTCGAGGTTGCCTCGGCGGTCGCCATTTTCGACGAGTTGGAATCAGACGTTCAGGCCGATGTGATCGCCGAAATGGACAAGGACGATGCCGAAGCTCTGCTGGCTGGTATCAGCCCCGAAGATGCCGATGACGTGCGCCGGTTGGTCGAATACGACTGGGACACAGCCGGTGGCCTGATGGTGGCCGATGCATTTACCTTTAAATCCAATCAAACCGTCGGCGCAGTTCTGCGCAGTCTTGCCAACGAAGACGACATGGATATCTATAACGGCCAACACCCCTATATTGTTGACCCCGAGGAGCGCCCGATCGGGGTGGTGTCGCTGCGCAATCTGTTGACCTCCAAACGCAGCGTTCAATTGCAGGACATCATGGTGCCCGCGTTGACCCTGCGGGTAGATGACAATCTCGATGCTCTGCAAGACGCCTTCAATGACAACGATTTTCTGGGATTTCCGGTAGTTGACAGCAACGGCGTTCTGGTTGGGGTTGTCTCGCGCACTGCTGCAGATGCTGCGATGCTGGAGCGCGCCGAGACGGACAACATGCGGCTTCAGGGTATTGTCGGCGACGAGTTGCGCACGATGCCACTGGCCATCAGGTCCCGCCGCAGACTGGCATGGCTGTCAGCCAACATCGTGCTAAACATCATCGCAGCCAGTGTGATCTCGGCCTACGAGGAAACGCTGGCCGCCGTAATCGCCATCGCCGTCTTCCTTCCGATGGTCTCGGACATGAGCGGGTGCTCGGGCAATCAAGCGGTGGGTGTGACGATGCGCGAATTGTCACTTGGCCTTGTGCGGCCGCAGGATGCCATGCGCGTTTGGCTCAAGGAGGTTTCTGTCGGCATCATCAACGGCATTGTCCTTGGAATTTTGATCGGACTGGTTGCGTGGGCCTGGAAGGGAAACCCCTATCTGGGCCTCGTGATCGGCCTTGCGCTTGCGCTCAATACCATAATTGCAGTGTCGATCGGGGGAGTAGTACCGCTTTTGTTGAAGCGTTTAGGGCAAGACCCCGCAGTCGCCTCGGGGCCACTTTTGACGACGATCACAGATATGGCGGGCTTCTTTCTGGTACTAAGCCTTGCGACCTTGATGATGCCGCTTTTGCTGCAATAGCACCTTTCGTTCGACCTTTGGGCCGCGGGTGCGAGAGATTTGAACAAAAAACGCTCCTTGATAGGGCGCACATCACGGACCAAAAATAGAGAGACACGATGACGTTGGTGTTCACAAGCGGGCGGTACGCAATCTTTGCCTCGATGGCGATTCTGGCCGTTGCCTCATTGGTCGCGTCGATCTGGTTGATCTGGATGTTGATCCCTTTTGCGCTGTTTGCGGCGCTCACGGCTTTGGGTGTGCATGACGTGACACAGCCAGCCACTCGATCCTGCGCAATTATCCCGTTCTGGGCCACATGCGGTTTTTGTTCGAAGGGATCCCGCCTGAAATCCGCCAGTACCTGATCGAAAGCGATCAGGACGAGGAATCGTTCAGCCGCGATGCACGCTCGCTTGTTTATCAGCGCGCCAAAGGCGTAGAAGACAAACTCCCCTTTGGAACCCGGATGCGGGTGTACGATTCCGGCTATGCGTGGCTGACCCATTCGATCAATCCCTTGCACCTCGAAGATACTGATTTCTGCGTCAAGATTGGCGGGACGGACTGTCAAAAGCCTTACAATGCCTCACTCTACAACATATCGGCCATGAGCCTCGGAGCCTTGTCAGCCAACGCGATCTCGGCGCTCAACAAGGGGGCGAAGCCGCCGCGAGGGGGGGGGCAATCTGATCTACGAAATCGGGTCGGGATATTTCGGGTGCCGCACCAATGACGGCACCTTCAACGCCAATAAGTTTGCCCAACAAGCCGCAAGCGACCAGATCAAAATGATCGAGGTCAAGCTGAGCCAAGGGGCCAAACCCGGACATGGCGGCTTACTTCCTGCCTCTAAGATCACCCCCGAGATTTCCGAGGCCCGCGGTGTTCCCATGGGCGTGGATTGCGTTTCGGCGGCTTCGCACAGCGCGTTTACGCCCCCCCTCGAGATGATGAACTTTCTGGCAGTGCTGCGCGACAGGTCGGGCGACAAACCTGTCGGCTTCAAGTTGTGCATCGGGCACCGGCGTGAATTCATGTGCATCGTCAAGGCCGTGCTGGAAACTGGCGTTGTGCCCGACTTTATTGCGGTTGACGGCACCGAAGGCGGCACAGGGGCGGCACCGCTGGAGTTTGCCAATCACATCGGCATGCCGATGATCGAGGGGCTTACCTTTGTGCACAACACGTTGCGCGAGGCGGGCCTGCGCGACAAGATCCGGATCGGGGCGGCAGGCAAATTGATATCGGCCTTCGACATCGCGCGTGCCATGGCGCTTGGCGCGGATTGGGTCAACTCGGCGCGCGGCTTCATGTTTGCCATTGGCTGCATTCAGGCGCAGGCCTGCCACACAAATCACTGCCCCGTCGGGGTGGCAACCCAGGACCCCCTGCGTCAGCGCGCACCGGATCTGGGAGACAAAAGCAAGCGCGTGGCGCGCTTTCATCATAACACGCTCAAGGCTCTGGGAGATATGGCAGGTGCAGCCGGACTTTCGCAACCAAGCCATTTTCTGCCCCGTCACATCATGATCCGGCAGAAAAATGCGGAAATGGTCACCGGGGACGATGTGTATCCCAATCTGCCCGAAGGGTTCCTGATCCGCGCCGAAGACGACGGCTTTGGCTATTTGTTCCGGTGGGACCGCGCCCGCGCAAATTCCTTTTCACCCATCGACTGACATCAGACCGCACAATAAAAAACCGCAACAGAATTGTTTCTGTTGCGGTTTTCATTTGATTGAATGCCCGTCTTTCTGGCGACAGCCGTTAGACGCTTAGCTCGGCAACCGCATCGGCAAGAGCCGCTTCGAAAATTGCCAGCCCTTCGTCGATCACTGCATCCGATGCCGTCAGCGGAACCATGATGCGCAAGGCATTGCCATGAAGCCCGCATGACAAAAGGATCAACCCGCGTTTAAGCGCGTGAGCGCCGATCGCTTTGGTCAGGGCCGCGTCGGGTGTTGCAGTTTCGAAGTCGGTCACAAACTCTATCCCGATCATCGCCCCAAGCCCGCGGATATCCCACATGCGGTACGGCGCAGAGCGGGCCCCGATCTCTGCCAGACGCGCACAGAAATGCGCGCCAAGGGCCGTCGACCGCGCCAAAAGTCCCTCTTCCTCGATCACTTCAATCGCTGCAAGGGCCGCGGCGCACGCCACAGGGTTGCCCCCGTAAGTGCCTCCCAACATCCCGGGGCCTGCCGCATCCATCACATCGGCACGGCCGATGACGCCGGCAATCGGATATCCACCCGCCATGCTTTTGGCGACCGTGATCAGGTCTGGCACCACACCCGAATGCTCGATCGCAAACCACGTACCTGTGCGGCCAAATCCGGCCTGAATCTCGTCGGAGATCAACAAGATACCGTGCTTGTCACAAATCGCACGCAGAGCCTGCATCATCTCGAACGGGACGGGCACATAGCCTCCCTCCCCCAAGACAGGCTCAAGGATCATCGCCGCAATACGGTCAGGCTGCGCATCGGTCAAAAACAGGTTCTCAAGCGCAGTCAGCACATCCGCGACTGTGATGTTATCACGCACACTCGGGAAAGGAGCACGGAAGATATCGGATGGAAACGGGCCTACGTTTCTTTTGTACGGCGCGATCTTTCCGGTCATTCCCAGCGTCAAAAGCGTGCGCCCGTGATACCCGCCGGTAAAGGCGATCACACCGGTCCGCCCCGTCGCAAGTCGCGCAATTTTTACCGCGTTTTCAACAGCTTCAGCCCCTGTGG
>JBLIFE010000238.1:0-4378 GCA_047633515.1 Paracoccaceae bacterium
GATCGCCTCGGCGCGGTCGGCCACCTCGGTCGCCTTGGGGCAGGCCAGAAGGATCGCCGCGCGGATCAGCGCAGGATCCTCCGAGCGCGGGTTGTCATCGGTGACGAACACCACATCGGCATGAGCCGCCGCCGCCGCCCCCATCAACGGACGTTTGGTTGCGTCGCGGTCCCCGCCTGCACCGATAATGACGACCAGACGCCCCATAACATGCGGGCGCAGCGCCTGTATCGCCGTAGCAATCGCGTCGGGCGTGTGCGCATAATCCACGAAAACAGCCGCTCCGTTATCCCGCACGGCAACACGCTGCATTCGCCCGCGTACCGTTTCAAGCTGTGGCAAAACACCAAAGACCGCTTCGGGGTCCGCCCCGCCAGCGATACACAGGCCCGTAGCCAGCATTACATTCTCGGCCTGAAACCCACCGATAAGATCAAGTCGCACCTGATGCGCCCCCCCCTCCCAGACAAAGCGCAGGTCCTGTCCTGTTGCATCAAAGCGCTGCGAGATAATCACCAGATCATTGACCGGATTGTGGCCCACCCTGATGACCGCGTGGCCCGACATTTCGGCCACGGCCGCCATATCCACCCCGCGCGCGTCATCCATGTTTATCACCGCCAGACCATCATCCCCCAGAACCCGCCGGAACAGGCCGGCCTTAGCTGCGAAGTATTCACCGAAGTCTTTGTGATAATCCAGATGATCTTGTGTAAAATTGGTAAAACCGGCAGCCACCAGCCCGACACCGTCCATGCGCATCTGTGCCAGACCGTGACTTGAGGCCTCCATCGCGGCGTGGGTTACCCCAGCATTGGCCGCCTGAAAAAGCATGTCGTGCAAGGTCAGCGGATCAGGCGTGGTGCGCGACAGCTGCGCCTGCCATGCGCCCTCGACGCCCGTGGTGCCAATGTTGATCGCGCTGTACCCGATCGCACTCCAGATCTGGCGCACAAAGCTGGCCACAGAGGTCTTTCCGTTGGTGCCGGTGACGGCCACCATGACCTCGGGCTGCGCGCCGTACCAAAGGGCTGCCGCATAGGCCAATGCCTGACGCGGGTCTTCGGCCACAACCACGGCCACACCGGCCTTCGCAAGCTCGGATTTTGCGATCCGCACGCCCTCGGCATCGGTCAAAATTGCAGCCGCCCCCTGCCGTAGGGCATATTTGATGAACTGAGCGCCATGAACCGTGGTTCCCGGCAAGGCTGCAAAAAGGAACCCCTGCTTGACGGCGCGACTGTCGATTGCCAATCCGGTGATCCGAACTTCGGCGTTACTCCTTGCTGTCAGCCCGAGTTGTGCCAGTAATTTCGTCCTTGCGGACCCGCCTGTCGCCATTGCTGTTTCGCCTTTGCCGTGGGCTTTAGTTCGAGGTGCGTATTAGCCTCAAATCGGGTCCGGGATCAACGGTTGGTCGCAAGCCAAGCAAAGGTGCCGTGCGCCGGATCATCTCGGCGGCTACCGGAACTGCGGTCCATCCAGCGGTCCGGCGGGGCTTTTCGCCACTGGTTTCTGTTGGCTCGTCGAGGGTCACAATCAACACATATTTCGGGTTATTGGCCGGAAATACACTGGCAAAAGTCGCAATGACCCGGTCTTTGTAATATCCACCACGTGGTTTGGGCTTGTCGGCGGTGCCAGTTTTCCCCCCCACGGCATAGCCTGTAACCTCTCCGAAGCTGGCGGTTCCGCGCACAACCACATCGCGCAGCATGGAGCGCAATTGCGCCGATGTCGCCTCGGAGATAATACGCTCGCCGGTTTGCGGGCCGGTTTGGCGCAACAATGTCGGGCGCACCCGCGTGCCACCGTTCAACACTGACGCATACCCCGACGCAAGATGCAGAGGGCTGGTTGACAGCCCGTGGCCGTAGCTGATTGTCATGGTCGATATCTCGGACCAGTTGCGCGGCAAAAGCGGTTTGCCAGTCGGGGCCTCCATCAGCTCGACCGGCGTGGCCTCCAAAAAGCCCAAGCTGTCAAGAAACGCTCGCTGGCGCTCGGCTCCGATCTCCATCGCAATCCGCGCCGTGCCGATGTTCGAGGACTTTACGATCACATCTGTAACACTCAACTCTTTGCCGTAATTGTGGAAGTCGCGGATCGAATGCCGGCCCCACCGCAACGGTCCACGGGTGTCGACCATGCTTTCAGGGTTCACCAGATCAAGGGAAAGCGCCTGTGCGACGGTGAAAATCTTGAACGTGGACCCCAGCTCGTAAACACCCTGAACCGCGCGATTGAACAGCGGGCTGTCGGATTGGTCCCCCGCCATAAGCGCGCGCGGGCGGTCATTTGGATCAAAATCAGGCAACGAGACCATCGAGATCAACTCGCCGGTGTGGATGTCCATCAAAATGCTGGTGGCGCCTTTGGCATTCATCAGCTTCATGCCGCCCCAAAGCACCTGCCGCGAGGCGGCCTGCACCGTCAGATCAAGCGACAATTCAAGCGGCGCACCCCCGTTCGCCGGATCACGCAAATACGCATCATGGGTCTGTTCGATACCGGCGGTGCCGATCACCTCGGCCGAATGCACGCCCTCGCGGCCAAAACTCGCCCCGCCAAGGATATGGGCGGCAAGTTTGCCATTCGGATACAGCCGCATCTCACGCGGCCCGAACAGCAGGCCCGGCTCTCCGATATCATGCACCGCCTGCATTTGCTCGGGGCTTAGCTTTTTCTTGATCCAGACGAACTTGCGCTGGCCCGTGAATTGCCGTGTCAGTTTTGCCAGATCAAGATCGGGAAAAATGCCCACAAGATCGCGCGCCGCGCGTTCCGGCTCGACCATAAAGGGCGGCTGTGCATAAAGCGAATGGGTGGACAGGTTCGTCGCCAGCACACGCCCGTTGCGATCGACGATATCGGCACGCTGCGCAAGGATCGAAGCACCGGTTGAGCGGGCCTCGGCCTCTGTGATCTGTGTGGAGGCCAGATGCCCCATGCGCAGGGCAATGACCGAAAACGCACAAAAGAAACACACGCCCAGAACAAACAGACGCCCCTCGGCCCGCAGGCGCTGCGTATCGCGCGAGGCATCGTTGCGCAGGCGGATGTTCTCTCGCTCGATCTCTTGCGGGTTCTCGCCGTTTTGACGCGCCGACAATACACGAGCCAAAGGGCGCAATGGAATACGGATCATTGGCGCTCTCCGGTCAAGGTCGGCAATACCCCCATCAGATCCACCGTATTCATGATCGGCGACAACTCGAACACGGGCATTGGCAGCGGCGGAAAGGAAATCTGCTCCACATCTCCGAATTGCGCCGGATCCAGCGGCAAAAGGCCTAGCGTGCCATAGTTGATCTCGACCAGTTCCAACAGCCGGTCAGGACGGTTCAGATAGGCCCATTCAGCCCGCATTACCCCTAAGGTCTCGCGCAGGTGGCCAATGTCGGCTTCCAAGCTTCTGACATCCCCCAGAACAGCCTGTGTCCGGTAGTTTTCCTGATAGGCCCAATACGCCAGCCCCATGACCGCCATTGCCGACAGCACGTAGAATAGACCACGCATCGCCTAATCCCTTCGCCCGCCAGAGTTCCACCAGTCGCGCGGCCCCGGAAGCCCCAGCGCAGAGCGGTCAACAGCAGGGGCTTGGGCATCGGTGCGCACCGCGACCCGTAATTTTGCCGACCGTGCACGGGGGTTTCGCGCAACCTCTTCGTCATCGGCCACAATCGCCTTGCGGCTCAAAAGATTGAACGGTGCCGCCTGCTCGACCGTTTCGGGAGCATAGCGATTGCCACGGGCGGCCTGTCCGGCCCGGTATTGCATAAATCGCTTCACGACACGGTCCTCGAGCGAGTGAAACGACACCACCGCAAGTTTGCCCCCCGGCACAAGCGCCCGTTCGGCGGCTTCGAGACCGGCAATCAGCTCTCCGAACTCGTCATTCACGGCAATCCGGATCGCCTGAAAACTGCGCGTGGCGGGATGGACCTGCCCCGGTTTCGGACGCGGAAGGCAGCTTGCCACCACTTGGGCCAGATGCACTGTGTGCGTAAAAGGACGGCTCGCCACAATTGCACGCGCAATCCGGCGCGAGGCACGCTCTTCGCCAAAATGATACAGAATATCAGCCAGTTGTTCGTCTGTGGCTGTGTTCACCAAATCAGCCGCCGTCGGCCCTGACTGGCTCATCCGCATATCAAGCGGCCCATCCCGCATGAACGAAAAACCACGCTCGGCCTGATCAAGTTGCATCGAACTGACGCCTAGATCCAGAACCACACCGTCAAGCGGCCCTTGGGCATCGAGCTGCGAAAACGTGCTTTCGACAAGCACAAGCCGGTCGCCGTACGCCCCCGCCCATTCCTTTGCCATCTCGAACACCGCCGGATCACGGTCAAGCCCGATCAGACGCTCCGCACCT
>JBLIFE010000239.1:0-4377 GCA_047633515.1 Paracoccaceae bacterium
CCAGATTTCCGGTGGGCTCGTCGGCAAGAATGAGCGAGGGCCTTCCGGCAAGCGCGCGGGCGATGGCCACACGCTGCTGTTGACCGCCAGACAGGCTCTCGGGGTAGCGGTCAAGCACGGCTGACAGTCCCAACCGGTTGGCAACGTCCGCGGCCCATTCGGGATCATACCGTCCGGCAATCCGGGCCTGAAATGCAATATTTGCAGCGACATCCAGTGACGGGATCAGATTGAATTGTTGAAATACCAGACCGATGTGATCGCGCCGAAGTGCGGCGCGCCCTGCATCGTCCAGCCCGTTCAACGCAGTGCCCCCGATGTCGATCGTGCCGCTATCGGCTTGGTCAAGCGCCCCGAGAAGATGAAGGAATGTACTTTTTCCGCTGCCGGACTCTCCCGTCAGCGCCAGAGTTTCTCCGGCAGCAAGCTGCAGGCTGACCCCTGACAGCACAGCCACGCCGCCGTTCTCGCCGGGATAGGTTTTGTGGACATCGCGGGCATCAAGCAACATGCATCCTCCAATCGAACCTGTACGTAGTGCAGGCTCTGCTTCGGGGTAGCCCTTGCTAGCTGCGGATGCCCGAAAACTTCACTTCCCACGCGGCGCGTTCGTCGTCGGTAATCTTTTGGAACAGCACATCGGGCACGGTAAATTTGTGGCCGGGCTTCAGACGCGTCAGCGCGGCGCCGATCTGTCCGGGCCACATCGTTTCCTCGGATCCGATCGCATCAAGCATCGTGGCCGCGGCGTCGGGCACGAAGGGCTGTGACAAAACCGCGTAAACACGGATCAGGTTCAAGGCCAGTCGCGTGTCGGCGGCGGCGGTGTCTGGATCGGTCTTGAAGGTGCTCCACGGGGCGGCTGCTTGCAAAAACTCGTTGCCCGCCGCCCAGATCGCGCGCAATTCAGCGGCAGATTTGCGGACCTCCATGGCCTCCATGTGGCCGACGTAGGCTGCGATGCGTATCTCTAGCTCTGCGATCAGTTTGGCTCCCAGTTCGGTAAGCTCCCCGCCTGCGGGGACTTCCTCGCCGAACTTGGAGCGACAGAACTTGGTGATGCGGCTGACAAAATTACCCAGAACATCGGCCAGATCCTTGTTTACACCGGCCTGAAACTTCTCCCACGTGAATTCGCTGTCGCTGCTTTCGGGCGCGTTCGACAACAGCCACCAGCGCCAGTAATCGGACGGCAGAATATCAAGTGCCTGATCCATGAAAATACCCCGCCCTTGCGAGGTACTGAACTGGCCGCCGTCGTAGTTCAGATAGTTGAACGATTTGATGTAATCGACCAGTTTCCATGGTGCGCCGGACCCCATGATCGTGGCGGGAAAGCCAAGCGTGTGAAACGGCACATTGTCCTTGCCCATGAACTGCACATATTTGACGTCATCGGCGCCTTCGTCGGTGCGCCACCACCGCCACCACGCCTCGTCGGTCAGCCCTTGGGCGTCCGACCATTCGGCGGCACAGGCGATGTATTCGATCGGTGCGTCAAACCAGACATAAAAGACCTTGCCCTCCATCCCCGGCCACGGCTCGGTGCCTTTTTGCACCGGTACGCCCCAGTAAAGGTCGCGTGTGATGCCGCGGTCGCGCAATCCGTCGCCGTCATGCAGCCATTTCTTGGCGATCGAGGTGGTCAGGATGGGCCAATCGGTCTTGCTGCTGATCCAGGCGTCCAGCTCGTCTTTGAGTTTGGATTGACGCAGATACAGATGCTTTGTCTCGCGCACCTCAAGGTCGGTCGAGCCGGAAATCGCACTGCGCGGGTCGATCAGATCGGTCGGGTCCAGCTGTTTGGTGCAGTTTTCGCACTGGTCACCGCGCGCCTTGTCGTAGCCGCAGTTCGGGCAGGTGCCCTCGATATACCGGTCGGGTAGAAACCGCGCGTCGGCCTTGGAGTAAACCTGACGTTCGCTGATTTCCTCGATGAAGCCGTTTTCTGCCAGAACACCTGCGAAATACTGCGTCAGGCGCTTGTTCTGCACACTGGAGGAGCGCCCGAAGTGATCGAACGACAGCCGGAAACCGGCGGCCAGCTGTGCCTGCACGTCGTGCATTTGTGCGCAATACTCCTCGACGGCCATGCCTGCCTTGGTTGCGGCAATCTCGGCGGGGGTGCCGTGTTCGTCGGTGGCGCACAGGAACATAACCTCATGTCCGCGTTGCCGCATGAAGCGGGCGTAAAGGTCAGCGGGCAACTGGCTCCCGATCAGGTTTCCAAGATGCTTGATGCCGTTGATATACGGGATCGCCGAGGTGACGAGAATGCGGGACATGAACCTCTCCTGTAGCTGAGCCTCTTGTCTAACGACTTGCCCTGAAAGGTGCCAGCGCCGATCGGAACCGGATCAAAGATTAGGCGAGCGCGTGCAGGCCGACGACAAAGCGGGGGTGGGCCTTATACTTTTGCTATCCGGCCCGAAGGTGTTTGCGCGATCGGGGGAAAGGAAAATTAACCTTGTTAGCACTAGAATGTGGTAATTCGCTGCGGTGAAATTAACTATTCGTTAACTAATTAGATATTTTAGATCAAAGATGAGCTGGCGTGATCCGGTTTTGGAATTCTTGGCACAAAACGCCAGAGGAGACTTTATATGTCAACGCAATCTCTTACGTCGAGCACCTCGGGCAACGGCACGCGAGCTAACATGACCGAGGCAGACTCGTTCACATATGTGGCGTCCGGGGTGTCTATCGTGATTGCCAATGCCACAGTGGTCGTCGGCTCGGGCATCAATCAGTCGCTTGTCAGTGAGGGGTCGCTCATCTCTTTGTCGCTGCCGGCTGTATCGCTTGTGGGGGATGAGGCACGGGTGACTGTGGGCGAACAGGGGTCGCTGGTTACCAATACCTCCGGGGACAATGCCGCCCTCAATCTTGGCGGTTTTGACTCGGTTCTTGAAAATCGCGGGGCGATCACGGGCGGTTTGGGTGTGACGGTGCTTTCGGGGACGCAGATCGTGAATACCGGAAATATCAGCGGCTTGGGCGGCGGCGATGCGATCGGGACGACGGGCCTTTACAGCGGTATCGGGATCGGGCTGCATAACACGCAAGTTAGCGGGTTGGGACAGTTCGACATCGAGAATTACGGCATGATCCGGGGACAGGAATATGCGATCTATGTGGCGAACGATGCCGGGGTGCCTGATCTTGCTGCTGTGAACCTGAGCAATTACGGCACGATTTCTGGCAATATTTTGCTTGGTGGCGGCGAGGATGTTGTGCTGAACGGTGGGTTGATCGTCGGAGATGTCGATCTTGGTGCCGGGAACGATTTTTACCGGTTGATGACCGGCGGGCAGGTCGATGGTATCCTGACTGGCGGGTACGGCAATGACCGCATGATCGGCAATGCCGAGGACAACGTCTTTTATGGTGGTAACAACACTGACCGGCTTATCATGGGCGACGGCAACGATGAAGGTTACGGTGGCGTTGGAAATGACCGGCTTGAGGGCGGCCACGGAAATGATCTTTTGCAGGGTGACAAGGGGCGTGATGTGTTGCTTGGCGGCTGGGGAGATGACGTTCTGCGCGGTGGGCAGCAGGATGATACCCTTAAAGGCGGGCGCGGCGACGACAGTCTTTCGGGCGGGGATGATAACGATATTCTGAATGGTGGGCGCGGCGATGATACCCTGGCCGGTGGCACCGGAGCGGATACCTTTGTCTTTGGTCGTAACGTCCACGACGATGTCATCACCGATTTCGAGGTGGGGGTCGATCAGGTCGATCTGTCCATTTTCGGTGTTGCAACATTCGGCGATCTGACAAGCAGCGGTGCGTTGACCGATCGGGCGAACGGCGCGTTTGTGGATGTTGATATGCTTGGTGGAAAGGGATCAATTCTGTTTGAAGGAGTGGCGCTTAGTGCGCTGACTTCGGAGGATTTTCTGCTTTAGGCACTGCGTCGCCTTTTGGAGTTTCAGACGATGTTCGGGATGCCGAGATCGTACTGCTGTCTTGGTCCCCCTCACGTTTGCGGCGCAAAAGCCGCCCGATCAAAAACGAGGTGCGGGGGGCATAGACATAGACGGTGCGTTTGTCGCGCGTTGGTCGCGCCGCCATTCGGGCCAATCCGAATACCACCAGTACCGCGTGCCCGATCGAGATCATGAGGAAAAGAGATGTGGGGCCATAGGTGTCGAGCAGGGTCGAGGCCATGAGCGGCGATGCGATTGCACCGAGTGCAAAGCAGAACATAAGGGCTGCTGAAAGTTCCACCCGTTCGTGGTTTCCGGCAAAATCGTGGGCGTGGGCTGCTGCCACGGAGTAAATCGGGAAGGTTGTGAAACCGAAAAACACCGCTACTCCCAGAACAACGCCTCCTCCCATGCCTGCGCCCATGATGGTGATTGCGCATGC
>JBLIFE010000240.1:0-4371 GCA_047633515.1 Paracoccaceae bacterium
CGATCACGCCCATGTCGTGGGTCACAAGCATCACGGCTGTGCCCCGCTCGCGGCACAATCGCTTGAGCAGGGAGATAATCTGCGCCTGGACCGAAACATCCAGCGCGGTCGTCGGTTCGTCCGCAATTACCAGTGACGGCTCGGCGCAAAGTGCAAGTGCGATGACCACCCGCTGACGCATGCCACCGGAAAACTCGTGCGGATACGAGCCGATGCGCGCGCGCGCGGCGGGAATGCCCACCTCGTCGAGGGCGGCAATCGCCCGTTCGAGCGCTTGGGCGTAGGACATGTCCAGATGCGCGAGGATCGTCTCGGTCAGTTGATCGCCGATCGTGAGCAACGGGTTCAGAGAGGTCAGTGGATCCTGGAAAACCATCCCGATCTCTTTGCCGCGCAGTCCCCGCAGACGGGCAGGTGTCGCATCGTCGATACGGGCGCCATTCAACCAGATTTCACCCCCCGCAATCTGTGCCGGACGATCAAGCAGGCCAATGACCGCGTTACCCGTCATGGACTTGCCTGCGCCACTTTCGCCGACCACGCCAAGGATTTCACCGGGTGCGATGTCAAAGCTTATGTCATCGACAGGACGTAGCAGGCCGTGACGCGTGGGGATTTCGACCGTCAAGTGGCGGACCGACAGGGTAGGGTGCATAACTGTCATCTCAGCTTGGGGTTAAGGGCATCGCGCAGCCAGTCACCCAGCAGATTGACCGACAATGCCAAAGTCAGAAGGGTGATGGAAGGGAACAGCAAAATCCACCATTCGCCTGAGAACAAGAACCCTTGTCCGATGCGGATCAAGGTCCCAAGCGAGGGCTGTGTTGGCGGTGCGCCAACGCCGAGGAAGGACAGGGTGGCCTCGGCAATAATGGCTAATGCGAGGGAAATTGTGGCAATAACCAGCACGGGCGACAGCACATTGGGAAGGATGTGGCGCAGCATGATTGCCGGGCCGGTGCGCCCGATCAGACGGGCGGCTTGTACATAATCCTTGTTCTTTTCGACAAGTGTTGCCCCGCGCACGACCCGTGCAAATTGCACCCAGTCGGACAAGCCGATCGCGATGATCAGAACCCAGATTGCCATTTGGTCACGGTATTCGACAGGCAGGACGCCTTTTGCAACGCCAAAGATCAGCATTGCCACAAGGATCGCCGGAAACGTCAGTTGCACATCGGCGGTGCGCATGATGATCGTTTCGGTCCAGCCCCCGACATATCCCGCTAAAAGGCCCAGAGTGATGCCCAGAACCATTGCAAAAAGCACCGCCGAGAAGCCAACAAAAAGCGAAACCCGCATGCCGTACAAGATGGTCGAGAATACATCGCGCCCCTGATCATCCGTGCCCAGAATGAAACTTTCGCCGGTAAATGCATTGGGTGTGCCGGGCGCCGAAAACCCGTTCATCAGGTTCAGCGATCCGGGATTGAAAGGATCATGCGGCGCAATCAACGGCGCAAAGAGCGCGCACAGAACCAACAGCGCGACAACGCCGGCAGAGACCATCGCAACCGGTGACCGGCTGAACGCATAGGCAAAGTCCGAATCCAGAAAATTGGCAATGCGGCTTTTCGGTTTAGGCTTTGTGGTTTGGGCAACGGGGATGTCGGTCATGTCGTCCTCCCGTCCACGCGAAGCCGTGGATCGATTGCAAAATACAGCAGGTCAACCACTAGATTGATGCCCACAAACATAACCGAGATCAGCATAAGATAGGCGGCCATGACAGGGATATCGACGAACTGGATCGCGTTGATAAACAACAAGCCCACACCGGGCCATTGAAAGACCGTTTCGGTAATGATCGCAAATGCGATGATCGAGCCTACCTGAAGGCCGGTCACAGTGATCACGGGGACCAGTGTATTCTTGAGAGCATGGCGAAAGTTAACGGCCCGCTCCCGCAAGCCGCGAGCACGCGCAAACCGGATGTAATCGGCGCGCAGCACCTCGAGCATCTCTGACCGTACCAGCCGCATGATCAGCGTCATCTGATATAAACCAAGGGTGATTGATGGTAGAATAAGGGCTTTTAACCCTGATACTGTTAGAAAACCGGTCGACCAGCCGCCGATCATCGTCGTTTCACCCCGCCCGAAGGAGGGTAACAGGTCCAATTCCACCGAAAACAGGTAAATCAGCAAGATACCGATCAGAAATGTTGGCAGGGACACCCCCACAAGCGATAGGCCCATGATGATATGCGATGTCATCCCGCGCCTTCGGATGGCTGTGAATACCCCCAGACCGATACCGGCAGCAATGGCGAGCGTGCCCGAAACCGCCGCCAGTTCAAGCGTCGCAGGCGCGCGTTCGGCAAGAATTGTCGAAACTGGTCTGCCCTGCCGGTAGCTGACGCCGAAATCGCCCTGAATGGCACCGCCAAGGAACTTGGCGTATTGAACGACAAAAGGTTGATCGAGCCCGAGCTGTATGCGCAACCGCTCGATGTCGGCCTGCGTGCGTTCCTGGCCCAGCATATTATCGATGGGATCACCGACAAAACGGAACAGCGAAAACGCCACAAGTCCAACGACCAGAAGCACAAAAACAGACTGAAAAATACGGCGGAGGGAATAAGCTAGCATAGGGCACAGGACACTGGCATTACAACAACGTCAAGGGATCATCCCGCTTGATGCTCGGTTACTGTTTCATTTTTCGCGGGATTACTACAAAATAGGCATGATCCCGATAAGACATTGCACTTATTGATATCTCGTAGCGTGCGATGATGTTGCGTTGAACCTGAAGGCTGAGCGTTTCATGCACTTTTCCAACCTTTAGCAAGGCCTCGGGGCTGAGTTTGATATTCAGGTCGATACCCGAATACTCAAAAAGGTTCCGGTTCCAGGGGCCTTGGCGGCCTGCGTCAAACGCCTCGCGGGCGTGGCGATTGGCAAAGCAGACGATAAGGTCGGCATTTACGATCATGACCGGGAAGGGCATGATTTCCAGCCCGCTGCGAAATTCGTTTTCGGGCAGGTTGATCGCGAAAAAGGCAACCACATCACCGCTGTCATCGGTCACAGGAACAACCACTCTGCGCCAGGCATACCCGAGCAGATGCAATGGCGATTCGTGAACAATCAAAAGCCGCTCCTTGCGCACCAGAGCGGCACGGTACAACGCCGTAAAAAACACCGAGACATGTCCGGGGAAATTGGCCGTCGTCATGCCGGTGCGGTCTGTGCCGGAGTCGCTTCCGATCTGGTTGCCGTAGTGGCGATACCGGAAGGTGGTGCCGTTGTCTTCGACATCGAGCACCATCATGAAATCTTTCATGGAGCCGAAGGGCTCCAGCGTCATGAGATTGACATTCACGGTGCTGTCCTCGCGGCACATCGGCTCTATCAGGTGCAGGAACTTGCGGACGACAGGATGATAGATCGACTTGGGCTCGGGAGACCAAACCAGCAGAGGCTCGGGCGCGCCGGCGTCGGTAAACAGCCGCCGCAAGCCGAAGCGTTCGACAGACTTCAACTCTTGAGCGAGCGCTTCGGTGGCGCTATTCTGGTTTTCGCTGTATTGCATCAAAATGTCCCGCCTGCTAAACGCCCCTTACTATATCGTCCGGCTATTTGCAAAAGTTACATATTTCTTTTTTATGTTATATGGGTGGGTTTAGGCGATGAGGGCAAGTTTCCCGGTTTGTGAAACACCCCTGCCGCGAATGATGGCCGAAACAACACAAAACATCCTTTGCGCCGTTAAGTCGAGGGCAGTTAGAGTAAATTGGCAACACGGATTTTAGTGAGGATTTGAATTGGTTTTACGCCTGTATCGAGGCAGATGTTCCGGTTGGCTCGATGCGGGGGGCTTTTTTGAGGATCTGGCTGCGGGCCCGCAGTGCGCAGTTTATGTCGGCCAATCTGTTGTGATCTGCTTATGAGCCGATGGGCGGGGGCCGGGTTGGTGGCGATGGTGGGGCTCCGGCTTTGCCTTTTGGCCTTGGTGGTCTGGGGGGTGCATTGGGCCTCTCTGTGGCTGTTGGAGGCGCTTGAGCTTCATGTAAGGTTCGATGTCTCAGGCGACCGGTCCTCGGTGTCGATGGCTTTGCTTGCGCTGGCAGTCGGGATTTATGTGGTGGTGTTGGCGTTGCCATTTGTACCGGCGGCCGAATGCGGCATGCTGGTTTTGGTCCTGTTCGGGGCAGAAGCGGCGCCGTTGGTCTATCTGGGGACGGTTGCGGGCTTGCTGTTGGCTTTCGGGATCGGTCGACTGGTTCCTGCGCCGCGCGTGGCGTGGCTGTTGCGGCGGATATGGCTCGAACGGGCGGCAGTTTTTGTAGAAGAGACGGCAAGCCTTTCGCCGCAAGACCGGATAGACCGGATCGTTGCGACGCGTGCAAAAATATCGGGAGCGTGG
>JBLIFE010000241.1:0-4354 GCA_047633515.1 Paracoccaceae bacterium
TCGGTGACATCGCGCACACCGCCGGTGCATTCGGTCACGTCCTGACCGGTCATCTCGAAATGTACACCGCCCGGCACTGTGCCAAAATCACGGTGGACCGCGAAGAATTCGCGCACCTCACCCAGAACACGCTCGAACGGGCGTGTTTTATAACCGGTGCCGGACTTGATCGTGTTGCCGTGCATCGCGTCACAAACCCAGACAACATCCGCCCCTTCGGCGCGCACTGTCTCGATCAGACGCGGCAGATGCTCGTTCACTTTACCGGCACCAAAGCGCGCAATCAGGGTCAACCGGCCAGCTTCGTTCGCAGGGTTAAGCGCGTTCATAAGTACCTTGAGATCTTCGGCTGTTGTGGTGGGGCCGCATTTCAGACCGATCGGGTTTTGCACGCCCTTGCAGAATTCGACATGTGCACCGCCCGGCTGTCGGGTACGATCGCCGATCCAGAGCATATGCCCGGACCCCGCCACAGGAACGCCCGTGGTGCTGTCGACGCGGCACAAGGCCTCTTCGTATTCCAGCAAAAGCGCCTCGTGGCTGGTGTAGAAATCAACCGATTGCAGCGTTTCGATATTTTCGGCATCCACCCCTGCGGCGGCCATGAAATCAAGCGCATCCGTGATCCGGGTGGACATGTCGCGGTACTGCGCGGCGCGCTCGCCTTCGGCAAAACCGGTGGTCCAGGAATGAACACGGTGGATATCGGCAAAACCACCCGTCGAAAAAGCCCGCAACAGATTGAGCGAAGCCGCGGCTTGGGTATAAGCCTGTAGCATCCGCGCGGGGTCCGGAATGCGCGCGGCTGGCGTGAACTCCAACTCGTTGATGATGTCGCCGCGGTAGCTGGGCAGCTCGACCCCGTCTTTGACTTCGGTCGGCGCGCTGCGCGGCTTGGCGAACTGACCGGCCATGCGTCCGACCTTGATCACCGGAACTTTTGCGCCATAGGTCAACACGACAGCCATCTGTAGCATTACCTTTAAGGTGTCGCGGATGGTATCGGCTGTGAACTCTGAAAAGCTCTCGGCGCAGTCGCCCCCCTGTAGCAAGAACGCTTCGCCACGCGACGCTTTTGCCAGCTCTGTCTTCAGACGACGCGCCTCGCCGGCAAAAACCAACGGAGGATATTTTCCAAGCTGGGCTTCGACCGCGTTCAATGCGCTCTGATCAGGATAATCGGGCATCTGGACCCGAGGCTTGTTGCGCCAGTCCGATTTGCTCCAGCTCGTCGTCATCTGTTTTCTCCGCTCATGCTTTGGCCTGCACGTTTTTCGCAAGGCCCTCACCGTATAGATTGCACTCACTGCCGTGCCAACGGCAAATCTTGCCGGAGTGCTTGCAAAATGAGCGTGAATGCGGCCACGGGGGTTGCGGTGGGCGTCATTTCCTGTTTCGGTTTTTTTTGCTTCATTGATCGGAACGCTCCATGGACGACAAAATTTTCCGTCCCGAACATATCGTCGATACCGACGCACAAGGCGATGTTCCGCGCAGGTTCATGTTTGTTCTGCTGAACGGTTTCACGCTTCTGAGCTTTGCGGGTGCAATCGAGTCCTTGCGAATTGCGAACCGTATGGCGGGCAAGACGCTATACAGTTGGAAAATCCTTGGCGAAGGCGGAGAGCAGATCACGTGCAGCAACGGGGTGTCCTTCAAGCTGGACAGTGATCTGACAGAAACCAGCCGCGACGACACCATTTTGCTGTGTGGCGGCATCGACATCCATCATGCCACCACAAGGCGGCTGTTGAACTGGCTGCGCCGCGAGGCGCGCCGCGGCGTCGTCCTCGGCGGGCTGTGCACCGCCAGCTATACCCTTGCCAAGGCAGGGCTTCTGGACGGAAAACGCACAACCATCCACTGGGAGAACAACGACAGTTTCGCAGAGGAATTCGAGGATATCCATCTCACAAAATCGGTCTTTGTCATTGATGGAAACCGCTTGAGCACTGCCGGTGGCACCTCGTCTATCGACTTGATGTTGAAGTTGATCGCCAACGAACACGGCGAGCCGCTGGCCAATGCTGTTGCGGATCAATTGATCTACAGCGCGATCCGCACCGATCAGGACACGCAACGCTTGTCCGTGCCGACCCGTATCGGCGTGCGCCATCCCAAGCTGTCAAATGTCATCCAGATCATGGAACAAAACGTCGAAGACCCTATCAGCCCCGCCGTTCTGGCCAAGAATGTCGGCCTGTCTACCCGACAACTCGAGCGGCTTTTTCGCCGCTATCTCAGCCGCTCGCCAAAGCGGTACTACATGGAGCTGCGCCTGTCCAAAGCACGCAATCTGCTGATGCAAACAGACATGAGCGTGATCAACGTCGCTTTGGCATCCGGGTTTGCCTCGCCGTCGCATTTCTCGAAATGTTACCGCGCCCATTACAACACCACCCCCTACCGCGAACGCGGCGCACAGGCCACGCGACTGTCAATCTGATACGCCCGCCTGGCTGATACACCCGCCTGAACCTCGCCTACGACACCATCACATCCCGCAAGGATGCTCAAAGAGAACAGACGCATTTGCCGCGCCAGCCCCACCTAGACGCAAATCCGCAGGTGGCGTTGTCGAACGCGAGCAAAATAAGGCATGAGTTGAAAACTCCCGCTTCCCATTCCACGCAACCGCACCTAACCTGTCTGGGGAACATACAGGTTTCAATGGGGAGAAAATCATGAGAAATTTGCTTTTGACCAGCACGGCGGCAACGCTGCTTGCAGGGGCCGCGTTTGCAGCCGGCCACGGAAACGAGGTCAAGATCGGTGTCATTCTGGGCTTTACCGGCCCGATTGAATCGCTGACGCCAGCCATGGCTGGGGGCGCTGAACTGGCTATGCGCGAAGTCACCGAGAGTGGTATGCTGCTTGACGGTCTGACGGTTACGCCTGTGCGCGCCGACAGTACCTGTATCGACAATGCCGCAGCCACCGCCGCGGCCGAACGGCTGATCACCTCTGACGGGGTAAAGGGCATCATGGGCCCGGATTGCTCCGGTGTGACCGGCGCGGTTCTGGCGAATGTGGCGCTGCCGAACGGCATGGTCATGATATCGCCGTCGGCAACTTCGGGCGGTCTGTCGGGGGTCGAGGATAACGGCCTGTTCTTCCGTACCGCACCGTCCGACGCGCGCGGCGGCGAGGTTATGGCAGAGATCCTACTTGAAAACGGGCACTCCGAAGTGGCACTGACCTATACCAACAACGATTATGGCAAGGGTCTCGCCGACAGCTTTTCCAACGCCTTCACAGCCGCTGGCGGCACCGTGACAATCAATACCTCGCACGAGGACGGCAAGGCGGATTACTCCGCCGAGGTCGGCGCGCTTGCGTCTGCGGGCGGTGATCTGTTGGTCGTGGTCGGTTATGTTGATCAGGGCGGCTCGGGCGTGGTGCGGGCGGCACTCGACTCAGGAGCGTTCGATCTGTTCCACTTCCCCGACGGGATGATCGGTGAAAAACTCGAAACCAACTTCGGCACCGAGATCGAAGGCTCCACAGGTCAGGTGGCTGGCAACGACAATGCCGGTAGCGCCCTTATTGCCGCAATGGGCGAAGCAAACGGCTTTGACGGAACCTCTCCGTACAGCGCCGAAAGCTATGACGCGGCCGCGCTGATCATGCTGGCGATGCAGGCGGCAGGATCCACCGATCCGGGCGTCTACAAAGACATGGTCATGATGGTTGCCAATGCACCTGGCGAAAAGATCCTTCCGGGCGAATTGGGCAAGGCGCTTGAAATCCTCAAGGCGGGCGGCGACGTGGATTACGTCGGCGGCTCGGCTGTAGAGCTGATCGGCCCCGGCGAAAGCGCCGGAAACTACCGCCAGATCGAGGTCAAAGACGGCAAGATCGAAACGACCAAATTCCGCTAATAATATCAAATACTTGGGCGGGAGAGCGCGATGCTCCCCGCCCTTGGCATATTCAGGAGTGACACTATGATCGTGGTCGAAAATCTGCATCGGCATTTTGGCGGATTTCGCGCGGTTGACGGGGCATCGCTTGAAATTGCACAAGGCTCGATCACCGGACTTGTCGGGCCGAATGGCGCAGGAAAAACAACCCTTTTCAATGTGATCGCCGGCGTTCTTAAACCCACTTCAGGGCGGGTTCTGATGGCGGGCGAAGACATCACCGGCCTTGCGCCGCACGAGTTGTTTCACAAAGGTCTGTTGCGCACCTTTCAGATCGCCCACGAATTCAGCTCAATGACTGTTCGCGAGAACCTGATGATGGTGCCCGGTGAGCAGTCGGGCGAAACGCTGTGGAACGCGTGGTTCGGGCGGGGCCGGATCGCTCAGGAAGAAGAAGTGCTGTTGAAGAAAGCCGACGAAGTTCTTGATTT
>JBLIFE010000242.1:0-4350 GCA_047633515.1 Paracoccaceae bacterium
CTGGTATACAAACATGCCATCTCGACGATTATGCCGTCGCAACCCATTAGCCTATATGAGGGCGAAGACTGACACTTCCTGAGGATAATGGCGCAACCCGCGCCGAACCGATGCGCGCCTATGTTCTTCACCCCGATATAAAGGGAGGGGACCACCGCCGTGTGCCTGATGGTGCGCTGGCCGAGGCGATTGCCCTTGCTGCGGCCTTGCCGGATATAAAAGTGGTGGGGGGGCAGGTGGTGACCTTGCGTGCTGTCCAGCCCAGTACATTGTTGGGCTCTGGTAAGGTCAAGGATATGAAGGCCATGTTCGAGGCCGAAGACATCGGGCTGGTGCTGGTTGATGGTGCTGTGACGCCGGTACAGCAGCGCAATCTCGAAAAAGAATGGAATGTGAAACTCCTTGATCGCACGGGGCTGATCCTTGAGATTTTTGCCGATCGCGCGCGGACCCGCGAAGGTGTTTTACAGGTCGACCTTGCGGCGCTGAGCTATCAACGTACCCGCCTTGTGCGGGCCTGGACACACCTTGAACGGCAGCGCGGCGGCCTGGGATTTGTCGGCGGACCCGGCGAGACCCAGATCGAGGCAGACAGACGGGCCATTGACGAGGCCATCATCCGCATCAAAAAACAACTGGCAAAAGTCGTGAAAACCCGTGCACTCCACCGTGCAGCGCGCGCCAAGGTGCCGTTTCCTGTTGTAGCACTGGTCGGTTATACCAATGCTGGCAAATCGACGTTGTTCAACCGGATGACTGGCGCGGATGTTTTTGCCGAGGATCTGTTGTTTGCAACGCTTGACCCGACCATGCGCAGCGTCACGCTTGATACCGGACAAAAGATTATCCTGTCCGATACCGTGGGCTTTATCTCGGACTTGCCGACGCAATTGGTGGCGGCGTTTCGGGCGACCCTTGAAGAAGTGCTCGGGGCGAACCTGATCGTGCATGTCCGCGACATCTCGCACCCTGAAAGCGAGCAGCAGGCAGGCGATGTGGCGGCCATTCTTACGGATCTTGGTGTGACACGTGAAACGCCGATGCTGACGCTGTGGAACAAGATCGATCAAGTCCCCGAGGCCGAGCGCGCAGCATTGATGATCCGTGCACAACGGAGCGCGGATATCATCCCGATCTCCGCCTTGACGGGCGAGGGTGTGGACGCGTTGGTCAGCGGTATCACAGAAGCGCTTGACGGTGTGCGGCTTGAGGAAGACATCGAGCTGGGTTTTGACGAGGGGCGCAAACGGGCGTGGCTGTTTGACCAGAATATTGTCGAACACGAGCATCAGTCGGAAACCGGTTGGACGTCTTCGGTGCGCTGGACGCAACGCCAACGCGAAAGTTTCAACGCGCTCTAGGGAAACCGTCCTGAGCCACGATCGACTATTGTGACGGTGGCTGACAGGCGCCTCTCCCGCCCCTTGGCAGGGTTGGGGGTGGCGCGCTTCGCGCGCTGTCGGTTCTTTACCTGAAAATTCCGGTTTCTTGCCTGAGCAGTCTTTGCAGTCTTGGCCGTGGGGCGGGCACACAGAGCGGATTTTTTCAGGGGCGCGGCACCAACTCGGTCACACCGACCGAGGCGGCACGTGCTAAAGCCGGATCAAGGGTCATCGGCAGGTATTCTCCGCGCCGCCACAGCACGCCCAGATCATCATAGTGACGGCTGAGCGGATGCCCTGATTGTCCTGTGGACATGATAAAGACCGAACTGTCAGGATCGGCAAAATCATAGACACCCCGATAGCCGGCGCCGTGGACGTTGTCGAAGGGGCGCGGCATCGCGCCTGATGTCAACCCGCGTTGCAGGGTCTGGTCGCCCCCGCTGGTGGATTGCCTGATGTTGACCAGCCACTTGAGCACGGGAACATCACCGAGCACGGGATGATCGTGGCGGGCGACATGTGCGTCGCCCCATCGCAGGGATTCAAGGGCCGTGCCGTAGGTTTCACCGATCCAGACCAGGGCTTCGTCAAGTGCTATCCGGCTGAGGTCGGCGCAGGTTTCCGACACTGTCGACTGACGGATATCGCACCAGGCCGCGGCCCCGTCGATGTTGCGAAATACCCGTTCGATAAAGATCGGGTCAGGGTGCAGGAATTGATCCGAGAGCGGGCCGATATCGTCGCGGATCAATTTCTGGTTCAGCAGGCGCAGCCAGGTCGCATAGATCAGCGGCTCTGGAAGATGTTCGCTCATTTCGCCGTTCCAGCTTGCCAGAAGATCCAGCGCGCGTTTGCGTTGGCCCTCGACAGTTCCGGTTGCGGCGGCCTCTCCGGTGAACCACAGATCGCGGGCAATCAGCGGCAGCAGGGCGCGCGCGGTCACCGAGACAGTGTCGAGCTGTGTGTCGATAAAGCTTTCGCGGGTATGAACTGTCCGGTCCTGCATCAGTTTTTGCCAACGCTGGATGCGCTGTGTGTCACCCCACACAAAGCTTAGGTGATCCGGGAAGGGTGCCGCGACGGTTTTGTTGTTCGTGTTCCCGAGCAAGCCCCCTTCAGGTGCCAGAAACCGCGGGTTGCGGGCGTAAGGCATTGCCCCTTTCCATCGGTTCACCTCCATCCAGCCCAAATTCGGAAGCCGGCCCTGATTGACGTTGTCGATATCGCGTGACGGGATCGCGCCGATCACCTGCATTGCGATCTGTCCGGTATCGGCGAGGGTCATGTTGAGCGGGGGGGATTTATATCCCGCAAGCACGTCCAGAGCTTCATCAACCGTGGCTGCGCGCATCAGTCCGAGCATGGCGGTAAAGGTGGTGTCGTCGGGGTCAAGCGCTGTCCAACGGATGGCGGCAACATGGCCGGGGGGCGTGATAGAAGCCAGCCCGTAGTGGCCGCCGGGCAGCACGGGGCCGTTTTCGGTGTTGCGCAGCGTTATGGTCAGGGGAGCTGCGTCCTTGATCTCGATGATGGTGCGGCGGTTTTGAAAGGGCTTCCAGCCTTGGGGGGTGCGGTATTGTTGGGAATTGGCGGGGTTGAGTTCTTCGATCATCACATCCTGATCGTCCACATAAGCCGAGGTCCCCCCCCAACCCAATGTTTGCGACCGTCCGGCAAGGACAATTGGCGCACCGGGAATTGTCGCCCCGATCACGCCGCCCGTGGCCAGTTGAAGTCGCGCCAGATACCAGATGCTTGGCGCGGAAAAGCCCAGATGGGGGTCGTTGGCCAGCAAGGTGCTCCCTGCCGCCGAGCGCGCAGGGGCGGCGGCAAAGCCGTTCGAGGCCCCGGCAAAGGCCCATGGCTGAACCACGGCGAGAAAATCGTCACGGGTCGCTTGCGCGATGAGCGCGGTCGCTGTCTGTGGCCAGGACTTTGGAAACAAGGCACCGTATTCTGGCAATTCAACCAAGCCTGCACCGGGCGCATCGGGCAACAGGTCGCGCAAACGCCCGGCCGGAAGCAACAGCGCGGCTTGCGCGCGCAAAACCTCGGCCTGCACGTGGCTGGAAAGTCGCAAGGCCATCAACTTGCCAACCCCGATGCTGTCGGCGGGCCGCCACGGGGCGATGTTGGGCGCGAACAAGAAGAACTCGGGCGCGCCGCGGCCAAGAGCGTCTTTGTTGACGGTGGCAATCCATGCGTTCACACCCGCCGAATACGCCTGTAGCGCCGCAATTGCTCCGGGATCTTGCGCGGCGACGGCCTGTTGGGCGACACCGTAAAGGTCGAGGCGGCGCATCAATTCGTCAGTTTTGACGGTGCGGGTGCCAAACACCTCGGACAGACGCCCCTGAGCCGCACGGCGCAGGGTCGTCATCTGCCAAAGCCGGTCCTGCGCATGGGCAAACCCCAATCCGAAATAGATGTCGGGATCGTTGGTGCCGAAAATATGCGGGACGTTGGCGTTGTCGCGCACAATCTCGACAGGTCCGTTCAGACCCTCAAGTGCATAGCGTTTATTGTAGTCAGGCAATGATTGTGCCGCGAGATAATACACCACGACACCTGCCAGAAAGACCACAATCGCCATGCCTGATACCAGACGCAGCAACCAGCGGAAGACGAAAGACATGATAGACCCTTGCGATTGAACCGTTGGCCTTATCGGTTAGTTACGTTAGCAAGTGAATTCAAGCATATCCAATTGGAAGGATCGGGAGAGCATGGCAAAGGTTGCATTTCTTGGGCTCGGCGTGATGGGTTACCCTATGGCCGGGCATCTGGCAAAAGCGGGTCACGACGTGACTGTCTATAACCGGACCACGGCCAAAGCCGAAAAGTGGGCGGCAGAACACGGCGGCTCGTTTGCGCGCACGCCAGCAGAGGCGGCAAAGGGTGCTGATTTTGTGATGTCATGCGTCGGCAACGACGATGATCTGCGGGCTGTCTGCCTTGGCGAGAG
>JBLIFE010000243.1:0-4335 GCA_047633515.1 Paracoccaceae bacterium
CGGGCGGCGCGGCCATGCGCCATCCGCTGCTGGTTCTGGCGATGCTTTGGTACGGGCTGCGCGACCGGATCTAGATCCGTCTGAAGGCTGCGGGAATACGCGCCGGAAAGCCGCGGCGCACGCGCCAGGTCAGCACTGCAATCACCTGTGCCTGTGTCACATGCCCCATATCGACCGAGGGCATGGATTGAGGCGAATCACCGATCAACGTGAACAACCCGTCATTTTCGGGGCCCAACCGTTTGATGCTCAGCCCCACCCCGTCAAGTCGGACCAGCACGACATTTCCCTGGCACATACGCAAAGGACCCCGCCCAAAGGCGAGGTCCCCGTTTTCCAAGGCCGGCTCCATGCTGCGTCCGGAAACGCGCACAACATGCCAACCCAAAAACACGGCGTTACAGAACGGGTGTCACGACTTCCATTTTCGGAGCATAGGGCGCGACCTTCATTTCTGTTTTTACACTCTTTGTGTCCCAGAACATCTCGGCAAATTCATTGACCATCGCGACCAGTGCTTCACCATCGGCACGGCTGACGCCCTGCTTGCACTTACCGGCAGCCATCATGATACCATGGACAAGTGCATGCACACCGGGGTGCTTTTCGATATGGGGGGCTTTGAAGTAGTCACCCCAGATGATGCGGACTTCGTCCTTGACTTTGGCTGCCTCGATTTCCTTGATAGCGACGCAACGTGCGATGGAATTGAGCGTGCCTGCGCTCATTTCCTTTTCGGCGTTCTCGGCGATGATGTCCATCATCCGGACGACCGACAACGCAGCAATCAAAGCACCCGACGGATCATAGATGCCGCATGGAATATCGCAATGGGCCTGCGCCTCGGGGATCGCGAACATACGGTCGAAAAAAGCGGTCTTTGTCATGGCAGGTATCCTTGCTGCAAAAGTTTAATCTGGCCAAGCCTATCCTGAGCAGGGGGTGCGGCGCAATTGCTACCCGCATCAGAAAGCCATTTGCTGCAAACAATTTGGCCCCTTGCCCAATTTCGCCCCGCTCAGACCCTTCCGACACCGCTCGATAGCCTCATGAGCCGACATCGCCCTGTGCCACGCTTGTCGACTTTACAATCGCGAAACACGCCACTCCGGGCGCAAGGCCAAGTGCCGCCACAGAACGCCGTGTGACCCGCGCCAGCAAAAGATCGTTCCCCGCGCGCAGACCAACGGCGGCCCCCGGGCCGGCGCCGGGCTGAATCGTGGTCACGGTCACAGGCAAAATATTGAGCGCGCTAATGCCCACAGGCCGGTCGCGGGCGAGAATAATGTCACTGGCCTCGATCCGGACACGCACCACATCGCCAACCGACGCCCCGATACGCGGCAAGATCAACTCCCCCACCCCGAACTCTAGCACACTCAGGCCATCGGGATCATGGCGCACAAGACGACCAGCAATAACAGCCCCCGCAGCCCGCGTGCCCAGCACCGGGACAGATGCCGGATCTGCCAGTATCTGTGTCGCGGGACCGCTGCGCATGACTTTGCCCTGCTCGAGCACAACCAATGTGGTGGCAAGCCGTGCGACCTCGGACACCGCATGACTGACGTACAGGATCGGCACCCGCGTTTCGTCGCGCAACCGCTCGAGGTAGGGAATGATCTCTGCTTTGCGCGCATCGTCCAATGCGGCAAGCGGTTCGTCCATCAGCAAAAGCCGCGGCGCGGATAACAAGGCACGTCCGATCGCGACCCGCTGCTTTTCTCCTCCCGAAAGCGCGCCGGGGCGGCGGGCCAGAAAATCCTCGATCCCCAAAAGCTGCACAACCTTTTCGAACGATGCGGCTGTCGCATCCTTTGGCGCAAAACGCTGTCCAAAGGTCAGGTTCTGCCGCACGCTGAGGTGTGGAAACAGGCGTGCATCCTGAAACACGTATCCGATCCGCCGCTTGTGACGCGCGATATCAATGCCACGCGCTGTGTCCAGCAAGACCGTCCCGTCTATCGCAACGCGCCCCGCCGCAGGCGCCAACAACCCCGCCACAGCATTGACAACGCTCGTTTTGCCAGACCCCGAGCGGCCAAAAAGTACCGTGATACCCGCCGGCGCCTCAAAAGATACATTCAGTGCAAAGTCGTCAAAGTGGTGCTGTACGGATACGTCAAGGCTCATCGCGCAGCAATCCTGCGGGCAACCCGCGCGGCAAGCACCTCGGAGGCCAAAAGTGCCAGTACTGAAATCACGACCGAAACGGCAACCAACCTAAGCGCCGCACTCTCGCCGCCCGGCACCTGTAAAAACGCATAAATCGCTGAAGGCAGGGTTTGGGTCTCGCCCGGAATGTTTGAGACAAAGGTAATTGTCGCGCCGAATTCTCCCATTGCCTTGGCAAAACCAAGCACCGTACCCGCCAGAATTCCCGGCGCAACCAGCGGCAGCGTCACAAGCAAAAAGGTCCAGACACGATTGGCACCAAGCGTTCCGGCGGCCTCTTCCAGCCCCGGGTCAACCGCCTCGATGGCCAAGCGGATCGCCCGTACCATGAGCGGGAACGCCATCACCGCACAGGCCAGCGCCGCGCCTGTCCAGCGAAAGGCAAAGACCAGCCCGAACGTCTGCTCCAGAAAAGCCCCGAACACGCCGCGCCGGCCAAAAGCCAGCAGCAACAGATATCCCGTCACCACCGGCGGCAGGATCAATGGCAAATGCACCAGCGCATTTAACGCCTGCTTGCCCCAGAACTGCCCCCGCGCCAAAGCCAGCGCCACAAGTACCGCCACAGGCAGGCTGGCAAACGTCGCCCAGAACGCAACGCGCAAAGACAGCGCAACCGCCTGCCACTCTTCCGGGCTCAGCCAATCCGGCACCGGCTATGGCTCCGGTCCGGTGACGAATCCGTGGGCGTCCAACACATCACGCACCACCTGTGTCCCTAGAAAATCCACAAACGCGCGTGATTGTGCAACATTTCCGCCCACAATGGCTGCCACCGGATAGCGGATCGGCGCGTGGCTATCATCGGGAAAGTGTGCAACCACGGTCACACGCGGCTCGGCAAGGGCGTCGGTGGCGTAAACCACCCCCAAAGGCGCCTCGCCCCAAGCGACCAGAGCAAGGGCTGCACGCACGTTGTCGGTCTGTGCGGTTCGCTCGCTCAGGGTGTCCCACAGCCCAAGGGAGGAAAACGCCTGACGCGCATAGATCCCGGAAGGCACCGCATTAACCAATGCCAGTGCGACCCGTCCCGTCTTCCCCAGCCGCGCCACAAGTGCGGCAGGGTCGCCCAGATCAACAGGTAAATCCGCAGCCGGGCCGATCAGGACCAGTCGGTTGCCAACAAAGTTCCGACGGGTTTCGGGAACAAGCAAGCCGTCTTTCTCGACGACATCCATCCACGCCTCACTGGCCGAAACATACAGATCCGCCGGTGCTCCCTGCTGGATCTGTCGCGCAAGGATCGAACTTGCTCCGAACGAAAAGCGCACCCCTCCCGCAGTCCACAAAGACGCGATTTCTTCAAGAACTGTCTTCATACTGGAGGCCGCAAAGACCGTGATCGGTCGCGTATCCGAAGCCGCCCCGGCCGTGGCCAGAGACATATTCGGCACAAAAATGCTGATGCCAAACAAAAGAATCGACACAACCGCTGATACACACCGCATTCGACCCTCCTGCGGTCATTCGGAACCTTTGCGCAGTCTAGCCGGAATCAGGCAGCATGGGTAGGTCGTTTGACACTCGGATTATTGCATTGCGACATCTTTACGAAACCGCCGGAGCCTCGTATTTTTTGCACGCACGCAAGAGTTCACTGACGCCTTCGTGAATTCCGATGAAGCGCCAAATGCCATAAAAATAAAGCAACGCATTGACTGAAGGAAAGAGTGTTTCCCAATAACTTCCTTCCTGCGCCCCTAAAAATGCATAATAGATCATCAATGCCGCTATGCTGATATTTAAAATAAAGTAGGCTGGTGGAACCATCGTGCGGCTCTCGACTTTTGGGGTTCGCACGAAGGATATTTTCTTTTTATTTATAATCGGCGTTGTTGCAGAACTGACGCCTGAGGCGTGCCTTCCCCTTTGGGTTCAGGCGACGCGCACGATCCCGGCGGTGCCGGGGGCCGGGAAGCGGTTCATGAGTGCGACGCGGATTTGGATTTCAGCAGTCTGGTGGTCGGGATCTCTCGCGGCGATGCGTTCCCCGAACGCCTTGAGGCAGCGCATCTTTGCCTCGATCCGGCTTCGGGCGTGGTATCCGGTCCAGCGCTTCCAGAACGCCCGGCCACAGTGGCGGGTGGCGCGCAGGGTTTCGTTCCTGGCCGTTGCCGCCGGGCAGTCCTCTTTCCAAAGTCGGCCGTTCTTACGGATCGG
>JBLIFE010000244.1:0-4312 GCA_047633515.1 Paracoccaceae bacterium
TCAGCGTCGACATTCCGACAACCAAGTCATCAGCAACCTGCTTGCGCGTCAGTCCGCTGGTCAGCGCGATACGCACCGCATCCTTGCGAAATCCGTCCGTTCGTTTCAGTCCCATAGTCAGTCTCCTTTGTTACAGTAAATGCTATCAAAGGAGCGGCATCAAACCGCGACAGGTCCCGGCTTGCTGTTGTAGACTCGAACAAGGACCCGGCGAGTGGCTCTATCAATCGCGACAAACAGATACTCCCACGGATACCGGCGCGAGGGTTCATCGGCCATTCATTGCCTGGCAGGTGAATGCCTTCATTCACCGAGAAGGTGAGGCAGATATTTCACATCGATGTGGATGTATCCGGGCTCATAAGCCTTGAAGCGGCTGTGTTTTGGGCGGGCGTCCCTGGCCTTGAGGTCGCGCAGGTTGTCCACGCCGTGCCTGCGCAAACAGCGATCCAGTCCTGAACGCGAGACATCCGGGTTAAGGAACTCTCGAACCACCGCCAGCAGGTCATCCAACGATGCGAGCAGTGTCTTGCGCAGCGCGCTGGCGACAGCTTCATGCGCCGGAGCCAGTGTCGTCTGCAACCGGTGCGCTGTGTGGCTACGATCAAGCACACTATCGCGATGCCGCCACTTGTAGATCGTTTGCTCCGTCGTGCCAAACCGCTCCGCCAAAACTGACGCAGGCTCGCGGCTCGCCCTGATCGCGGCACGCACCTTCGGCGTGGTCGTCGCTTGCGTGTGAAGATGGATCAGCATGGCAGCACCCAGTTCCGTTTGGCGGGAAAACAGTCCACTGGACTGTTTCGTGTCCCGCCGCGCTCCCTCAAACCCGATCTTGCCATAAAAAAAGCATAGCGCCGAGAACCAATGTGATCGTCCGGAATGGAACATGTAGTCTATTTAGTTCAGTGTGTTGCTAGCGATTTTTAACGCACTGCCGCAATTGGCCCTTCTGCGCGCCCGTGAATGAACTGGTCCACGAAAGGGTCGCCGCAATCGTCCATTTCCGACACTGGACCCGTCCATTTGATGACCCCGTCGTGGAGCATTGCAACTTTGTCGGCAATGGCGCGAACGCTCGTCATGTCATGGGTGATCGTCATTGCTGTGACGCCCATTTCGACCACGATTTCGCGGATCAGATCGTTGATGACCCCGGCCATGATCGGATCAAGTCCGGTGGTGGGTTCGTCAAAGAAGATGATCTCTGGATCAGCGGCAATCGCCCGCGCAAGGCCCACGCGCTTTTGCATCCCGCCCGACAGCTCGGCGGGAAAAAGATCTGCTACATCCGGGGTTAGCCCGACACGGCGCAGCTTTTCGATCGCCACATCGCGTGCCTCGGCCAAGGGGCGTTTGAGAGAGCCGCGCAGCAACCGGAACGCAACATTCTGCCAGACCGGCAAACTGTCGAACAAGGCCCCTCCTTGGAACAGCATTCCAAAACGGGCCAGAAACGCATCGCGGTCGCGCGACGCAACCGAGGCCTGCCCGTCAACGGTGATGGTTCCGCGGTCAGGCTCTACAAGCCCCAGAACGCATTTCAGCATCACTGATTTGCCCGTGCCGGAGCCGCCGATGATAACCATGCTTTCGCCCTTGGACATCGACAGATCGACACCGCGCAATACCGTTTTCGCCCCGAATGATTTATAAACACCGTCAAGTTGGATCATGCGGAAAAGAACACCTCTGTCAGCAGGTAATTTACCGCCAAAATCATCACGGCAGCTGCGACCACCGACGATTTTGTCGCCCGCCCGACGCCTTGGGCGCCCCGCCCCGAGGTCATGCCGTAATAGCAGCCCATTAAGGCCGCGATAAAACCGAAAGCAGCCCCTTTGACCATCGAAGAAAGAATATCGATCCATTCCAGAAAGTCGGTGGTGTTTTTCAGATACGTGACTTCGGCAAAGCCAAGCCGCTGCGTGCTTACAAGAAAACCGCCGTAAATTCCGATTGTATCGCCGATCGCGACAAGCAGTGGCACGCTTACGAGTGCGGCCAGAACACGCGGCGCGGTCAGGTATTTCATCGGATGGGTCGAAAGGGTGACAAGCGCGTCGATCTGCTCGGTGACCTTCATGGTTGCGATTTCGGCGGCAATAGATGAGGTGACACGCGCGGCAATCATCAGGCCCACCAGAACCGGCCCCAATTCGCGGACCATGCCGATAGCCACAATCTGAGGCACAACAGATTCAGCATTGAAACGCGCGCCCCCCGAATAGATCTGTAGCGCAAGGGCACCACCGGTGAAGATAGCTGTCATTCCAACCACCGGCAAAGACAAAAAGCCGATGTTGACAAACGCATTGAAAATTTCGCGGCCGTAAAATGGCGGCCGGACCATGTGGCTCAGTGTCTGGCTTGCAAATATTGTGACCCGGCCAAAAGCCCCAAGAAACGACAGAACCTGTGCCCCCAAAGCGGCCAAAAGAGGTCGCATCACGTGTCGCCGCCCGCGTACTGCCTTTTGTAGCGTGGACCGAGCCCCGTGAGTATCTCGTATCCGATTGTTCCGGCTTGAGCGGCCAATTGGTCGACACCCTGTTCAGGGCATAAAATATCAAGTGTTTCAGGAAGATACGGCAGGTGCGTCACATCCACCGTAATCAGATCCATTGAGACGCGCCCGACAAGCGGACAGGCGACACCATCGGAAAAAAGGCAAGCGGTGTTGGACGCCGCCCGCAACAAACCGTCGGCATATCCCGCAGACACGGTGGCAATTGTGGTGGTCTTTGGGGCAATCCATGTGCCGTTATAGCCGACGACTTCTCCGACGTGCACCTGACGGGTCTGAACAACGGGAAGCGTCAGATGAACCGCGGGACGGGCCTGTGCAAAGGGCAGGCCACCGTAGAGCCCGATGCCGGGGCGGGTCCACTCGAAATGATAGTCTTTCCCAAGCAAAATCCCCCCCGTCGCGGCCAGCGATCGCGGCACCGAAACGCCGTCTGTCATCTCGTGGAACGTGGCCAGTTGTTCGGCGTTCTGGGGGCTGTCGGGAGTGTCGGCTGACGCAAGGTGGCTCATCAGAAGCTTTGGTCGTTTGGACAATGCGAGCTCTGCTACGGCGGCCCATTCGGGCATTTCAAGCCCGAGACGGTTCATGCCGATGTCAAGCTGGATGCCAAACGCGGCATCGGGCAGAGCCTCAAAATGGCGGGTCAACTGGTCGATCGAGTTCAGCAGCGGGATCAGGGCGAGGTCACGGATCAGTTCGGTGTCGCCGGCCATATGACCACCGAATACGAATATCTCGGGGCCCGCTCCAAGGGCGCGCCGGACCGCTGCGCCTTCCTCGGCCACGGCGACAAAGAACCGTCGCGCGCCGGCTTTTGCCAGAACGCGCGAAACGATTTCGGAGCCAAGCCCGTAGCCGTCTGCTTTTACGACTGCACCGGTCTGCGTGCCGGGGGAGGACAGCGCATCGAGGGCTCGCCAGTTGGCTGCCAGCGCGTCGAGATCTGTTGTGAGTGTTCCTGTTGCCATAGCCTCGTTTTGACAGGCCGGTGCGCAAGGTCAAGGGGTAACATCCGCTCTCGGGCGGCAAGCCGCCGTCGAGCGGATGTTGCGGCACACAGGCCGCGCGGTGCGCCGGGTGTTCAGGTCTGGTGCGGAATTTCAAAGCCGGACGGTGCGAGATCGAAACCGCTGAACGAAAATCCCGGTGAAACGGTGCATCCGACCAGTGCCCAGCCATTGCCGGCCTGTGCCATTTGCCAATGATGGGCGGGCACGATCAGTTGGGGCCGATGACTGGCGGTAATGTCAGAGCCAAGCACGAAGGCCCTTGCGGGACCGTTGCTGGTCGCAGAGATGGAAAGCTGCAGCGGAGATCCTGCATAGAAATGCCAAATTTCCGTGGCATCGACCCTGTGCCAGCGACTGGTTCCATGGGCCTCCAGCAGGAAGTAGATGCAGGTCCCCGCAGGTCTGCCTGCGGCGGTATCCTCGATCCATGTCTGGCGGTACCAGCCCCCTTCGGGATGGGGATGCAGGTCTAGCTGTTTGATCAGATCGATGGCTTGGGTCACGACAGCGAACCTTTTGTGTGTGTCGGAGGGGGCGGCGGATGCGGCGCATCACCTCCGCCCCGAACACGGTCAACGCAGGATGGAGCGGCCGGCATAGATTGCCGTTTCACCAAGCATCTCTTCGATCCTGATCAATTGGTTGTACTTGGCCAACCGGTCGGAGCGCGCCAGCGATCCGGTTTTGATCTGCCCGCAATTCGTCGCAACCGCAAGATCGGCGATCGTGGCGTCTTCGGTTTCGCCCGAGCGGTGGCTCATGACATTTGTAA
>JBLIFE010000245.1:0-4302 GCA_047633515.1 Paracoccaceae bacterium
TGCATTTCGGGCTGACTGAAGAACAGGAAATGATCGTCACAACGGTGCGTCGTTTCGTCGAGACAGAGATCTATCCCCACGAGGGGCTTGTCGAGCGCACGGGCGAGGTCCCTGCCGAGATTGCGGCTGAAATCAAGCAAAAGGCAATCGATCTGGGCTTTTATGCCTGCAACTTTCCTGAAGCCGTTGGTGGTGCCGGGCTGGGGCATCTGGATTTCGCTTTGGTGGAGCGGGAACTGGGGCGTGGGTCGATGGCGTTGACGCATTTCTTTGGCCGCCCGCAAAATATCCTGATGGCGTGCAATGCGGATCAAAGAGAGCGGTATTTGCTGCCTGCGGTGCGCGGCGAGCGGATGGATGCACTTGCCATGACAGAGCCTGCTGCTGGATCGGACGTGCGCGGGATGGCTTGCACGGCACGGCGCGACGGGGGGGATTGGGTCGTAGACGGGACCAAGCACTTTATTTCGGGCGCCGATCATGCGGATTTCTTTATCGTGTTTATCGCCACGGGGGTCGATGAAACCGACAAGGGCCCCAAAAAGCGGATTACAGCGTTTTTGGTGGATCGGGGCACACCGGGGTTTGCGGTGCGCGCAGGCTATAACTCGGTCAGTCACCGCGGTTACAAGAATTGTATCCTTGAATTTGACGCGTGCAGATTGGCTGATGCGCAGGTTCTGGGCGCAGTGGACGGTGGTTTTGCGGTGATGAACGAGTGGCTTTATGCCACGCGAATCACAGTGGCGACCATGGCTGTTGGCCGGGCGCGCCGTTGTTTCGACATGGGGTTGGCCTATGCCGCCGAGCGACGCCAGTTCGGACAGCAAATCGGCAAGTTTCAGGGTGTGAGTTTCCAGTTGGCCGATATGATCACCGAGATCGACGCGGCGGACCTGTTGACGCTGAATTCGGCATGGCGACTTGATCAGGGGCTTTCGGCGAACCGCGAAATCGCAAGCGCAAAGCTTTATGCCAGCGAAATGCTGGCGCGGGTCACGGATGCGACGCTTCAGATTTTCGGGGGAATGGGTTTGATGGACGACTTTCCTATTGAGCGTTTCTGGCGTGATGCACGGGTTGAGCGGATTTGGGACGGGACATCGGAGATCCAGCGACACATCATCAGTCGCGATCTGTTGCGACCATTGGGGGCCTGAGAGTGTCATCTGGTCTACAACGCCTTTTGTCCCCCGGGTCCATAGCTGTTGTCGGGGGTGGGGCATGGTGTCGGTCGGTGGTCTTGCAGTGTCTGGCAATGGGGTATGCGGGGCGTATCTGCGTGGTTCATCCGGTGCTGACTTCGCTGGCGGGGGTTGTAACCGTGCGACGCGTTCAGGATCTTCCGATTGTTCCTGATGCGGTTTTTATCGGCGTTAACCGACACGCGACGGTCGAGGTTGTCGCGCAACTTTCAAAAATGGGCGCAGGCGGTGTGGTTTGTTTTGCCTCGGGTTTTGCCGAGGCCGAAGCCGAAGCTGGTGGCGGGCAGGATTTGCAGGCCGCGCTGTTGGATGCAGCGGGGGCGATGCCGGTGCTTGGCCCCAATTGTTACGGGTTCATAAACTACCTTGATCAGGTATCACTGTGGCCTGACCAGCATGGTGGCTTGCTGTGCACAAGTGGTGTGGCAATTGTTACGCAATCTTCGAACATCGCGATCAATCTGACGATGCAGACCCGCGGGCTTCCGGTGGCCTATGTGGTAACGACCGGCAATCAGGCACAACAAGGTTTTTCTGCAATCGGCATGGCCGTTCTGGAGGATCCGCGTGTTACGGCGCTTGGGCTTTATATTGAAGGGATTAGCGACGTTGCGACGTTCGAGGCTTTGGCTGCGCGAGCGCGGACGTTGGGCAAGCCAGTTATTGCGTTGCGTGTCGGGGCCTCTGAGCAGGCGCGCGCCGGTACGGTGTCGCATACGGCCTCGATCGCGGGCAGCGACGCTGGTGGGCGGGCATTGCTGCGGCGGCTTGGTGTCGCGCAGGTGTCATCACTTTCGGCGCTGGTCGAGACGCTCAAGCTGTGTCACGTGGTGGGCGGGCTTGGCAGCAACAAGATTGCTTCGATGTCGTGTTCGGGTGGCGAGGCCAGCCTGATCGCGGATGCGGCATTGGGTCATGATATTGTGTTTTCACCGCTTGATGCAGATCAGACAGCGGCATTGCGGGCAGCCCTTGGTCCGATGGTGGCGCTGGCAAATCCGTTGGACTATCACACCTATATCTGGGGGGATGCCCCGGCGATGACGCAGACCTTTGTTGCCATGATGCAAGGTGATGTGGCCATCGGCTGTGTGATCGCGGACTTTCCACGTAAGGACCGGTGCGACCCGTCCGATTGGGCTTGTGTGCTTGAGGCGATCACGCAGGCGCGGCTGATCTCGGGCAAGCCGATGGCCTTGGTCGCGAGCTTCCCCGAAGGATTGCCAGAGGCAATCGCGCAGGATCTGATTGCGAAGGATGTTGTGCCGTTAAACGGGCTGACCGAGGCGATCGAGGCGCTTGCTGCGGCGGCTTTTGTCGGGCGGGCGCGGGTGCGCCCTGTTGCGGTGTTGCGCCCTGTGATGCCACGGGATGTCAGGCGGCTTGATGAGGCGGATGCAAAACGTGTTCTTGCGGCCAAAGGGGTGCCGGTTCCGCGGCATTGGCGTGGCCCGGCAGAGGATGCCGCAAAAGGGGCGGTGTCGCTTGGATTTCCGGTGGTTGTGAAGGGGGAAGGTTTTGTTCACAAAACCGAAGCCGGCGCCGTGGTGCTTGATCTGCGTGACAGTTCAAGCGTAGCCCGCGCGGTGACCACGATGCGGTGCGAAACGATCCTTGTCGAAGAAATGATTGATCGGAGCGTTGCCGAGTTGTTGGTTGGTGTGGTGCTTGATCCGGCGCATGGCTATGTTCTGACCCTTGCGGCAGGCGGCGTTCTGACCGAGCTTTTGAAGGACCGTGTTTCGATGTTGATCCCGGCGGGAATGGCAGAGGTTGACGAGGCGCTTGACCAGCTGCGTATCGGGCCTGTCTTGCGGGGATACCGAGGCGGAGCGCCGGCAAGGCGCAGTGCGATACTTGATGCTATTCAGGCTGTGCAGACCTATGTCATCGACAATCATGGCCGGGTTTCAGAGATTGAAATCAACCCTCTGATCTGCACCGCTGATCGGGCGGTTGCAGCGGATGCAGTTATAACTTTAGGAGAGCACGACGATGGACAGCCCGATTGATGTACGCATTACCGACGCGGTGATGGAGGTCTGCTTGAACCGTCCGTCCGCGAATGCGATTGACCTTCAGACCAGTCGTGAAATGGGTGACATATTCACCCGTTTTCGTGATGACCCGGCTCTGCGTGTTGCGATTGTGACCGGCGCCGGGCCAAAGTTCTTTTGTGCTGGGTGGGATCTTAAGGCGGCAGCAGGGGGCGATGCGGTCGACGGCGATTACGGTGTGGGTGGTTTCGGCGGCTTACAGGAACTGCCACGCATGAACAAACCGGTGATTGCTGCGGTAAACGGGATCTGTTGTGGCGGCGGGCTTGAGCTGGCTTTGTCGGCGGATATCATACTTGCGGCGGATCATGCCAGTTTTGCGTTGCCTGAAATCCGGTCAGGGACGGTTGCCGATGCCGCCAGCCTGAAGCTGCCAAAACGCATCCCGTATCATATCGCGATGGAGATGCTGTTCACCGGCCGCTGGTTAACGGCAGATGAGGGTGCGCGTTGGGGATTTGTGAACCACATATACCCCGCAGATGACCTGATGGCCGAGGCGCGCCGGTTGGCGGCTGTGCTGGCAAGCGGGCCGCCACTTGTTTATGCGGCCATCAAGGAAATCGTGCGCGAAGCCGAGGCGATGGCGTTTCAGGACGCAATGAACCGGATCACAAAAAGCCAGTTCCCGACCGTTGCTGCGCTTTATGCATCCGAGGACCAACACGAAGGGGCGTTGGCCTTTACTGAAAAGCGTGATCCGGTTTGGAAGGGGCGTTAGCGGCGCCGGTAACGGGCCCGCAAGCCCACTGCAGCCAACGCCCCGAGCAAAAGAAGCCCGGTCATGGGCAACGGGACGGTGGCAGCAAGTGCCGCTGCACCAAAACCTGATGAAAGGCGTGGCTTCACTTTCAGGAACGAAACAGACTCGGAAAAGATCAAAGACGATGCCCCACCCGAATACGGGCCGTAGATCCCGCGCCTGTATTCGCCGATCCCCGTGGTCAGATAGGTAATCATGCCGTTGACGGATTTGTACGGCAGCACCAGTGTCGTGTTGCCTGAGTTGACCTGCAAGGGGCCGTTTGCGTCTTTGAATG
>JBLIFE010000246.1:0-4289 GCA_047633515.1 Paracoccaceae bacterium
GGTATCTGTGGGAGTATCTGTTTGTCGCGGTTGATAGAGCCACTCGCCGGTTCTTTGTTCCGGTCTACAACAGCAAGGCAGCGGCAATGCGCGTCGCTTCGTCCGCGACCTCGGGCGTGCCTGCTCAGTAAGCATCCGCAACATTCTTACCCCCTTTCGGGATATTGCTGCGCAATACCCTGTCGGGCAATGGACAACGGAAAAGAGTTTACTGACCGTCTGTTTGGTTTGCGTAAACGGGCGGGAAGCACGAGTTCGACACGCTCTGCACGGCACTGGACATCGAACACCGGCTGACCCCGCCAGGATCACCACAAACCAACGGCCCTCCTCTCGGTGATTGCGGGCAATCACCTGCCGGGCGACGGCTGGAGCGGTTCAACGGACGCATCGAGGATGTGCTTCAAAGTCACCATTTCCAATCAGGCGAAGAGCTGGAGGCCACGCTGTATCGCTACGTCTGGCTCTGCAACCAGCAACTCCCACAATCAGCCTTGGGCAGCAAGACGCCCTTGCAAGTCATGAAAGACTGGCACAATCTCACAACGGTTCTGTTCAAGAAACATCCATACTACCGTCCGGGATGTGACAACTATACACAGAACGGTTCAACAAGTGAGCCGCCAACCTCACATGGGCCGAGCCTCTTACACAGAGTTTCGGATACTTCCATGGAGATCGGGATATCACGTCTCTCGACGAACCAGACCGGTCAAATCTTCTTTTGTCCGAACGATGGGCTCCGGTATTTTATCGCCTATCGGTTTTCCAATTGTCTCAAAGGCGGTCGGAAACCTCGATCTAAAGACAGCTTTTGGCATTGTGAAACTGATCCGCTCCTCAAATCAGAGCGACCAATTCACCGCGTGGTTTTCCAGAACGGCTTCGTTAATCCGGCGATAAGTCCCGTTGAGGGCAGCTTTGATGAACTTGTCGGTTTCCACCAGCTTAATCCGGAGCCTGCGTTCAGCTTTCGACTGGCTGTCGGTTCCTATTGATGAACGCCATGACTTAAATCCGATGATCGGCACCAGTTCTGTTGGAACACGCCGGACAAACGGCCAAGATTTTCCACGCCGACTCATATACTTTGTAAGGTTTACTGTCTCACACTTACTGAGTGTGGGGTTCCAAAAGGCCATTGACAAACAGTAACGTACTGAATGGATTATGGAAAGCGGAACCGCGAAAGCGGTTTGGTAGGCCCAGAGGGACTCGAACCCCCAACCAAAGCGTTATGAGCGCTCTGCTCTAACCAATTGAGCTACAGGCCCGCCGATGCGTGGCCTATCAGAACGGTGCGGCAGGTCAAGACAGTTTGGACGTGATCTGTTGATCAGGCCTGCGTCGTTCGGGTTTTTTCATGCTTGTTGAGGCTGATTTGCAGGTAAAGCGGCGCAATCCCTTGCATTGCGCCGCCAGTCGTCCCTTAATCGAGGCTTAATTCAGAATTTTTAGAGGGAGACGAACCATGATGCAGCGAATTGCCCCATCTGCGCTTGCACTTGCACTTACAGCCGGATTTGCATCTGCAAATTGCGACAGCGTGACCTTTTCGGATGTCGGTTGGACGGACATCACCGCGACGACCGCCGCCACAACCGTGCTGCTGGGCGCGCTTGGTTACGAGACCAACATCAAGGTGCTGTCAGTGCCTGTGACCTACACGTCGATGGCGGCAGGCGACATCGATGTCTTTCTTGGCAACTGGATGCCGACGATGGAGGCCGATATCGCCCCCTACCGCGAGGCGGGCACCGTGGTAACACTGCGCGAAAACCTCGAGGGAGCCAAGTACACGCTGGCGGCGAATGCCGTGGGAGCTGCGTTGGGGATCAAGGATTTTTCCGATATTGCCACCCACGCCGAGGCGCTTGAAGAGACAATCTATGGCATCGAGCCGGGCAATGACGGCAACCGGCTGATCATGGATATGATCTCCGCGAATGCCTTTGGCCTGTCGGAGTTCGAGGTCAAGGAAAGCTCGGAGCAGGGGATGCTGGCGCAGGTCAAGCGTAACACGGGACGCGACAAGCCGATCATCTTCCTTGCTTGGGAACCGCACCCGATGAACGCCAACTTCGAGCTGACCTACCTGACGGGGGGCGACGATTACTTCGGGCCCGACCTTGGGGGGGCGAGTGTTTTCACAAACACGCGTGCCGGATTTGCCGCGGAATGCCCGAACGTTGGCGCACTTCTGGGCAATTTGAAGTTTTCGCTGGCCATGGAGAACGAGATCATGGGCGCGATCCTTGATGACGGGCGCGACCCCGACGATGCCGCAACCGCGTGGATGAGCACCAACGGAGATGTGGTTATGGGCTGGCTTGACGGTGTCACGACCCAAGACGGGGGCGATGCCGCTGCTGCTGTAAAGTCCGCGCTTGGACTGTAAGCGAACCGGCCCCTTGCCCGTGCAGGGTAAGGGGCCGACATCGACAGAACAGAAAGAGCGTTCATGGATTGGCTGACACAGACGAAAATTCCGGTTGGAAAGACTGCAAGTGCGGTGTTCGATTGGTTGCAATCGAACGGCGGCTGGTTTTTTGACGGCTTGTCGCTGATCATGGAAGGACTGATCGAGCGTATTCTGTGGGTGCTGCAAACGCCGCACCCGCTAATTATTATCGCGGCTTTCGTCGGGCTTACCTATCTGATGCAGCGCAATTGGAGGACATGCGTGTTCATCGCGCTTGGGTTCTTGTTCATCCTCAATCAGGATTATTGGGAAGAAACGACAGAGAGCCTTACGCTGGTGCTGTCGGCCTGTGTGGTGTGCATGGGGGTCGGTGTGCCGATCGGCATCGCTACCGCGCACAGGCCCCGCCTGTTCAAGGCGATGCGGCCGGTTCTGGACCTGATGCAGACCTTGCCGACCTTTGTCTATCTGATCCCGGCGATTGTGTTTTTCGGCATTGGCATGGTGCCTGGCCTGATTGCGACGGTTATTTTTGTGGTGCCGGCGCCGATTCGCATGACGCATCTGGGCATCAGCTCTACCCCGAAAGCGTTGCTGGAGGCGGCCGAGGCCTTTGGCTCGACGCCGCGCCAGACATTGTGGAAGATCGAATTTCCCTATGCCCTGCCACAGATCATGGTTGGCTTGAACCAGACGATCATGCTGTCGTTGTCGATGGTTGTGATTGCCGCGTTGGTCGGGGCGGACGGCCTTGGGGTGCCGGTTGTGCGCGCGCTCAATCAGGTGAATACCGGCCTTGGATTTGAAAGCGGATTTGTGATCGTGATTGTTGCAATTATGCTCGACCGGATGCTGAGGGTGACACAGAAATGACCAAAGCCGTTGAATTTAATAACGTTTCTATTGTTTTTGGCAACGCACCAGATGTGGCGCTGCCCTTGATGGACGCCGGCGTGAGCCGGAGCGATATTCAACAGGACACCGGACAGGTTCTGGGGGTGCATAATTGCACGCTCAGCGTGAACGAGGGCGAAATTCTGGTGCTGATGGGGCTATCGGGCTCTGGCAAATCGACATTGCTGCGTGCGGTCAACGGGTTGAACCCTGTTGTGCGCGGCCATGTTAGCGTCAATGACGGCGGCCAGATGGTAAACATCACGACCGCGGCTCCGGCCATATTGCGCAAGATGCGCCAGACCCGCGTGGCGATGGTTTTTCAGCAGTTCGGGTTGCTGCCGTGGCGCACGGTGCGCGAGAATGTCGGATTGGGGCTTGAGCTGGCAGGCATGGAGCGCCGCGCACGCGCCAAAAAAATCGACGCGCAACTCGAGCTTGTGGGGTTGTCGGACTGGGCCGACCGCAAGGTGGCCGAATTGTCGGGTGGGATGCAGCAACGTGTCGGGCTTGCACGGGCCTTTGCGACGGATGCGCCGATTTTGCTGATGGACGAGCCTTTTTCGGCACTTGATCCGCTGATCCGGACCCGGCTTCAGGATGAGTTGCTGGATCTGCAACGCGATTTGAAACGAACGATCATTTTTGTCAGTCATGATCTGGACGAGGCGTTCAAGCTGGGTGGGCGGATCGCCATCATGGAGGGCGGGCGCATCGTTCAATGCGGCACGCCGCGCGACATATTTTCGGCGCCCGCATCCGATTATGTGGCAGAGTTTGTAGCCAATATGAACCCGCTGGGGGTGCTGACGGCCCGCGATGTCATGGGGCCGAAGCTTGATGGCAGTCACGCAACGCTGCCTGCCGAAACGCCTGTGCGGGAGGTTATTTCCCGCCTGAGCGCGGACAAAGGCGCGCTTGGCGTTGTGGAGGGGGACGTTCTGATCGGATCGGTCACATCCCAAAGCGTCGT
>JBLIFE010000247.1:0-4288 GCA_047633515.1 Paracoccaceae bacterium
CATCGGACAGGTACAATCGAACATCAATCACCGGATCACTGTGAATTTCGAACATGTCGGGAAGATGTCGCTGGACGGGCAAAAAGTGCCTCTGGAGTTGGTTTTTGAATAATCTTGTGCGCTTTGTTTCGCGCGCGCCGCGCATCGCCTTTGGGCGGGCCAGTTGCAAAAACGCGTTTGCGGCCCTAAAAATGCAGCGTACCCGAGGTTACCGTACAGATGTGTTTTATGGCTTTGGTTGATCCTTGTTTTACCGTGCGTCTGGCCGACACCGAAAGTGACCTACTGGCGGCTCAAAGGCTTAGGTATTCCGTTTTTGTTGAGGAATTGGGGGGCGATGGTCCCTTGGTGGACCATGCTAACCGGTTAGAGCGCGACGCCTTTGATCCCGATTTTGATCATCTTGTGTTGATCGACGAGCGTCGTGACGCCAATGCACTCGATCATGTTGTGGGGGTGTACCGTTTGCTTTCCGGAGAGCACGCGGCACGGCGCGGCCGGTTCTATTCCGAAGACGAATACAACCTTGCACAGCTAAAGACGTCGGGGCGCAAGCTGCTGGAACTGGGGCGCTCGTGTGTGCATCCAGAGTATCGCGGCGGTAGTGCGGTGTTTTTGCTTTGGCAGGGGTTGGCCGAATACATCACGACCCACGAGGTGGAGCTGTTGTTCGGGGTTGCAAGTTTTCATGGAACGGATGTCATGAAACTGGCACAGCCGCTGTCGCTTTTGCATCACTTTTATCTGGTGCCCGAATCGCTGCGGGTTTGTGCGTGGCCCGAGCACCGGGTGGCGATGGACCTTCTGATGCGCGATGAAGTGGACAAACCTGTGGCGATGCGGGCTGTTCCGGCGTTGATCAAGGGGTATCTGCGGTTAGGTGGCTACGTCGGAGAGGGAGCTTTTGTGGATCACGCGTTCAATACAACCGATATTTGTCTCGTGATGGAGACCGCGCGCATCACCGAGCGTCAATGGGCATTCTACACGCGTGCCAAAAACGATGTGCGCGTGAAATGAGCACGACATGGAGTTCACAGGACCCACCCGATTGTGGCGGTCCGCTTGGCGCTGCCGGTTGGTTCCGTGTGGTCCGGCGCGGCGTGCCGCTGGCGATTGTCACGGCGGCTTCGTTTGTTGTGCTGATCGTCGTGCGACAGATCGAGCGCCCGATATTCGGGCACCATCGTCCTGTGACCCCGTGGATCACGCGTTTTGTCTGTGCTTGTGCGTTACCGCTGCTGGGTATCCGGCTGAGTTCACGCGGCACGCCGATGGCACATCGCGGGGCGGTTGTGTCAAATCACGCAAGCTGGCTTGATATTTTCACCCTGAATGCCTGTCAGAACGGCTATTTTGTGTCAAAGTCTGAGGTGGCCGGTTGGCCCGGTATCGGCTGGTTGGCGCGCGCAACAGGCACGGTTTTCATCGCGCGTGATCCCAGACAGGCGAAAGAGCAGAAACAGATTTTTACACAGCGGCTTCTGGCGGGGCACAAGTTGTTGTTTTTCCCCGAAGGGACCAGCACCGACGGGATGCGCGTTTTACCGTTCAAACCGACGTTGTTCGAGGCCTTCTTTGCCGTGGATTTGCGCCCGCATCTTTATGTGCAGCCTGTGACCTTGCTGTATTGTGGGCCGGATGACAGTGAGGCGCGGTTTTACGGCTGGTGGGGCGACATGGATTTCGGCACACATCTGTTGAAAACCTTGGCTGCACCGCGACACGGGCGCATCGAGATCGTTTTTCACGCGCCGCTCAAAGTGTCTGATTTTGCCGGTCGCAAGGACCTCGCCCTGCATTGTGAAACCGTCATCCGCGGCGCGATGCCCGCGCCGCGTTAAGTCCGGCGTGCCCTTTCAGGGTTGCGCGCGGCTCCGATAAGGTCGGTCGGCGTCAGCTTGTCCCCGCCAGTAATGACTTCAAAGCCGCGGCCGGGTCGTCATGTGCCCAGATTTCTTCGCCAATGCCAAAAAAGTCAGTGATCTGCGACAAAGCGGTAACACGCCCTGCGCTTAATCCCCCTTCGGCAACGACCGGCACCTCGATCATGTCCGACCACCAGCTGAAGAGGTCCTCTTCGGCCTGACTGCCATCGCCAAGCGGGCCTGACGTGACCGGCCCGAAGGATACATAATCCGCGCCGCCTTCTGCTGCAGAGATCCCGTCATGGCGCGAATTGCGACAGAACGCCCCGATAATCGCCTCGTCGCCCAGCTCCTTGCGGGCATAACGCACCGTGCGCGAGCCATCCGAAAGATGCACCCCGTCAAGACCAAGAGTTTCGACAAGTTTCAGATGATCTTGCACCACAAGCGCCACATCATGCTCGTGACACACCGCGCGCACTGCATCAGCCGCGCGTGACACCCGCTCGGCGTCGCTGGTGGCAAGCGCAAGCCTGACACAAGCCACGTCGTGCGCACCAAGCACCGCTGCCAGTTTGTCAGGAAAGCTGGACAGCTCGAAATCGGGGGGAGTGATCAGATAGATCTGCGGCTGTTCGATGTCTGCCATGTGTCTGGTCCGTTTCTATTTTTCGTACCGCTGCTATAACGTGCTTTGAATGGCTTGACCATCGGTGTCGCCCGGATATCGCACCCCGTTTTCCAGCCCGATCTTTCGGCCCGGTCCGGTGCGGGAGCGGTGGTTGCACCCAAAGCCGCCTGCGCGTAAACGAGCGCACGAAACAATCGCTGGAATTCCCATGCAAGAGCCTATTTTAGAACCTACTTTCGTCCTCGTGCGCCCGCAGATGGGCGAGAATATCGGTGGGGCGGCACGCGCAATGTGGAATTTCGGGCTGTCGCGAATGCGTTTGGTGTCGCCGCGTGACGGCTGGCCCAACAGCCGTGCTGTGGCGCTGGCCAGTGGGGCGGGGCGGGTGCTGGACAACGCGGGCATTTTCGACAGCGTGGCCGGTGCGGTCGGTGATTGCGATTATGTCTTTGCGACCACGGCACGGGCGCGCGAATTGTCCAAGCCTGTGTTCTCGCCCGAGGCGGCGATGATTCAAGCGCGCGCGATGGCGGCCACTGGCAAACGCGTGGCGTTCTTGTTCGGACCAGAGCGTGCGGGACTTGAGAATGACGATGTGGCGCGTGCCAATGCGATCATCACCGTGCCTGTCAATCCGGAGTTCTTTTCGCTCAATCTGGCACAATGTGTTCTGTTGTCGGCGTATGAGTGGCGCCGCCAGACGACCGAGGTTCCCGATCAGATGCTCGAACTTGCAGGAGTTGATTTTGCCTCGAAAATCGAGATCGAAAAACTGGGTGACCACTTCGAAGACAGGCTGGACGAGGCGAAGTTCTTCTTTCCTCCGGCAAAGGGACCGGGGATGAAGGTCGCGCTGCGCAACATGTGGGGGCGCTTGCCGCTGACTCGCGCAGACGTGCAGACGTTGCACGGTGTGCTGCGGCAATTGCTGCGCAAACCCTCCGAGTAGCTTGATGAAGGGGCGGTGACGACCTAAGTCTAGCCATGAACAAATGGAGCATGCCGGATGGCCGCAAAGCGCAGCATTTTCGAAGAGGTCGGCACCGCGCCGCCCCAAGCAATCACCCCGCGCGCGAGTGCATTGGCAACTGGCATGATCGACCGCGCCAACATCGGTGCACGCGGCGCGATCCGTGTGTGGTTGATGCTGCTGTTCGGGCTGGTCTTTGTGATGATCGCCGTGGGCGGATTGACCCGTTTGACCGACAGCGGCCTGTCGATCACAGAGTGGGCGCCGTTTGCCGGTGCGATCCCGCCGTTGAATGGCGAGGATTGGGCAGTAGCCTTTGACCGCTATCGCGCGATCCCCGAATATCAATTGCAAAACAAGGGCATGAGCCTGTCGGAATTCCAATTCATCTATTGGTGGGAATGGGGGCACCGGCAATTGGGGCGTGTCATCGGACTGGTGTGGGCTGTGGGCTTTTTCGGGTTGCTGGTGACGCGCAAGATCCCGACCGGCTGGACGGGCAGGTTCTTGCTGCTGGGTCTGCTTGGCGGGGCGCAAGGGGCGATCGGTTGGTGGATGGTAGCGTCGGGGCTGTCGGGCGACCGGCTTGATGTGGCCTCGTACCGGCTGGCCACACATCTTGGGCTGGCGTTTGTCATTCTGGGGGTGATTGCCTGGTTCACCTTTGCGATGGGGCGCCACGAGCGTGATCTGATGCAGGCGCGTCGCAGCCGCGAGCCGCGTCTGGTGCGCTTGGGGGGCGTTTTTGTCGCTCTTGCTTTTGTGCAGATGTTGCTTGGGGCGCTGGTGGCGGGCCTTGATGCAGGCCGGACCTATGGC
>JBLIFE010000248.1:0-4258 GCA_047633515.1 Paracoccaceae bacterium
CAGAGATCGGCAAGCTTGCCGTTTCGGGGGAACGCGCAATCTCTGCGACCATATTCATCGCAATCGGCTTGACCGCCGGGCCGCAATACCCGCCGTGCGAACCTTTGCCCGCAATGGTCGGAAATGGAGCCATCTGATCAAGGTCGACCGAGATGATCGAGTTGATCGTATTGATCAGCGAAACCGCATCCGCCCCACCCCGTTTGGCAGCAGCCGCAGGCTGACGGATGTCGGTAATGTTGGGTGTCAGTTTTACGATCACAGGTTTGGAATAGTATTGCTTACACCAGCGCGTCACCATTTCGATGTACTCTGGTACTTGCCCGACAGCAGATCCCATGCCGCGTTCGGCCATGCCATGCGGGCAGCCGAAGTTTAGCTCGATCCCGTCGGCACCGGTGTCTTCGACCAGCGGCAGGATCGCTTTCCACGCTTCTTCTTCGCAAGGCACCATCAGTGACACGATCATCGCACGGTCGGGGTAGTCGGCTTTGACGCGCTTGATCTCTTCCAGGTTCACGTAAAGGTCGCGGTCGGTGATCAGTTCGATGTTATTGAGGCCCAGAACACGCCGATCAGCGCCATGCACCACGCCATACCGCGGGCCGTTGACGTTCACGATGGGTGGGCCTTCGGACCCGAGGGTCTTCCACACAACACCGCCCCATCCGGCCTCGAATGCGCGGCGAACGTTGTATTCTTTGTCGGTAGGTGGTGCAGAGGCAAGCCAGAACGGGTTTGGGCTTTTGATGCCTAAGAATTCTGTTGTTAGATCAGCCATAATTACACATCTCCTATCAGGGTTGCATGAATGTCCATCGCGGCATCCCTGCCTTCGGCCACAGCCGTCACTGTCAAATCGTCACCGCCAGTGGCGCAGTCGCCACCAGCCCAAACACCGACACGGCTGGTTCGACCGGAACCGGTCACGGCAATCTTTCCACTGTCCAGCGTCAACCCGCCGTCCATTGTCAAAGTCTGCCCAATGGCGCGGAATACCTGATCGGCGGCGATCTGGATCGTTTCGCCCGTGCCAGACAGTTTACCGTCTGTGACCTGAGTGTATTCCAATTCAATCTGCGCGGCAGAACCATTGCCATGCACCGCCACAGGTTTGACGTTAAACATCAGTTTGACGCCTTGCGAGGCAGCAAGGTCTTGCTCGTACCGGCTCGCGCTCATGGCTTCACGGCCACGGCGATAGGCGATAGTGACCTGTTCAGCGCCCAAAAGCTTTGACTGCACCGCAGCATCAACGGCTGTCATTCCGCCACCGATGACGACGACGTTACGCCCAACGGACAAGGTTGAAAGGTCTGCTGCTTGGCGTAAGTCTTTGATGAAGGACACGGCGTCAGACACGCCGCCCAGATCATCCCCTTCAATCCCCAAAGCGTTTACTCCACCAAGCCCGACACCAAGAAAAACCGCGTCAAAATCAGCCGATATCGCATCAACGGTGATGGCTTTGCGCGCTTCGATCGTGATGCCACCAATCGACATCAGCCAGTCAACTTCGCGGGCGGCGAAGTCATCCGTCGATTTATAGGCGGCGATCCCGTATTCGTTCAAACCGCCCGCCTTTGGACTTGCGTCATAGACGATCACATCATGGCCCAGCATCGCCAAGCGGTGCGCACAAGACAGACCAGCAGGCCCCGCCCCGACAACGGCCACGCGCTTGCCGGTTGCGGCAGAACGGGTAAACGGATGAACGCCTTTTTCCATCAGCGTATCTGTTGCAAACCGCTGCAGACGACCAATCTCAACAGGTTTTCCTTCGGCCAGTTCGCGCACGCATGCTTGCTCGCAAAGATCCTCTGTCGGGCAAACGCGGGCACACATGCCACCCAGAATATTCTGGTTAAAGATCGTTTTTGCAGCAGCTTCGGGTGTGCCAGTACTGATCTGTCGAATGAAAAGCGGAATATCAATATCTGTCGGACAGGCCGTGATGCAGGGCGCGTCATGACAGAAATAACAGCGGTCCGCCGCCACTGCCGCCTCGTGCGGGACAAGGGGCGCGTGGAGGTCGCTGAAATTGCGCGACAGGTCTTCGGGGCTTAGTCGTTCTGGAACGACACCGGGGGTGAATTGACTGTTCATGGGTTACTCCAACGGCAATATCTGAGTTCACCTTGGCATAGATATTTATTTTATCAAATGGTAAAATTTTTCTCGACAACAGTCTTTGCGCGTGGCCATGTTGATGCATAATCAAGCGAGAAAATCCCGTGACAGTATATGCAATCGTTCAAGTTGACGTCAAAAACGCCGAAGAATATGCGAAATACGCAGAAATCGCAGGGCCCACAGTGGCCAAGTTCGGTGGTGAGTTTCTAGCGCGTGGCGGTGCCGTTGAGGTCATGGAAGGGACAACCCGCGATCGTTGCGTCATCATTCGTTTCCCCGACATGGAGACAGCAAAGACCTTTTACCACAGCCCCGACTACCAACGGGCGCTAGGTTTTGCTTTGCCCGTATCGACTCGCGACTACAAATTCGTCGAAGGCGTATGATCGGAAACCCGCTAGCCCCTACTTGAGGTCCGGCGCACCAGCGAGATCGGCAACCGCGTTGTTTCAGCCGGTATTGCGCCGTGAGTGATCCAAGACAGGATACTTGTCGCCGTCGCATTGGCGAGGTCTGAAATGTTGCAGCTAACCGAGGTCAGCGGCGGGAAACTGTCGCGGCAATCTTCGATGTCGTCAATGCCGATCACCTTCATTTTCTGCCCCACGCGCGGTCCATGTTCGGCACAGGCTGACAAAACGCCCAAAGCAACCAAATCATTAAAGCACAACACGCCGTCGACATCAGGATACTCTGCCTTCAACCGCGCCGCCATAAATCTGCCAAACGAACGGGTCGCCAGACCCGTCAGAACGACGGGTTCCACGCCGTGCGCTGCAAGTACGGACAAATAGCCGCTCATACGCTCATGCGTTACTGGGCGACCGTCTAACCCCCCCAAAAACGCAATCCGCTTGCACCCCTCATCAAGCAAGTGCTGGGTCGCAATCGCACTGCCCCGCTCATAATCGGGTGCGATGAATGGAAACCGCGCGCCAGATTGTTCCAGCCGTCGAAAGACCTGAATTGTGGGGGTGCCAGCGGCCGACAGGGCCGCAATCGTTTCAGCTTCGTTGCCATAAGACGGCGAAATAATCAGGCCGGAAACGCCATGTTCAAGTAGTGACGCAATCATACGCGCCTGAAGCTTTGGGTCTTCGTCCGTATTCGCAATTACGGTGGCATAGCCCTGATCAGCCAAAATCATCTGCAATGAGGCCGCGAATTCTGTGAAAAACGGATTGCGGATGTCGTTGATCACCAGCCCGATCAACCCCGAAGACGATGACCGCAATGTCGCCGCAGAGCGGTTATAGACATAGCCAATCTCGGCCATTGCTTCGCGCACAGCAATCCGCGTCGCATCTTTAACCGTGGGGCTGCCCTGCAGAACGAGGCTTACGGTCGACTTGGAAACGCCTGCTACCTTTGCCACATCCAAGATTGTCGGTCGGCGTCCCATTGGGGTGTTATTCTCCTATCCCATGGGTCGCCAAAAGCGCCTTCATGCGTGCCTCGGCCAGATCGGGATTAAGCAGCAGGCGCGCCGCGTTGGCAAGGCGAAAAACCTCGACGTAATGGGTGATGTCACGGCTGGATTGGAAACCGGCGGGCATGATGAAATGGCTTTGATAGCCGTTCAGCCACGACAGATAGGCGATCCCTGCCTTGTAGAACCGGGTCGGCGTCTTGAAAATCTCGCAACTTAGCGGAACAGTCGGGGCCAAGAGCGCTTGATAGCAGTCCATGTCACCCAGCGCTAAAGCCTCGAGCGCTTGGGATGCCGCAGGTGCGATCGCGGCAAAGATGCCCAGCAATGCATGGCTGAAATGCGTTCCATCACCGGCAATCAGATCAGCGTAGTTGAAATCGTCACCCGTATAAAGGCGCACGCCATCAGGTAGTCGGGCGCGGAAGGCTTCTTCGTGGGCTTGATCGAGAAGTGAGATCTTGATCCCATCGACCTTGGCGGGGTTTTCGGCGATAAGCCCGAGTACGAAGTCACTGGCAGCGCCAATGTCCGAAGACCCCCAATAACCGGCCAAAGCCGGATCGAACATATCGCCCAGCCAATGCAGGATCACAGGCTCTGCTGCCCCGTCAATCAGTGAACGGTAGACAGTGCGATAGTCGTCTTGGGTCGCCCCCATTGCGCCGAAGGCCCGCGAAGCCATCAAGATCAACT
>JBLIFE010000249.1:0-4246 GCA_047633515.1 Paracoccaceae bacterium
GCCCGCGCAAATTGCGGTACGGCAGAATGCCGATGTGGCGGCTCTGATTTGTTGCTTGCCTTTGACGCGCGCCGGCGCTCCGGAACCTGACGCGGGGGATGGATAGCACTGTTTTCAGGATATGCAGCGGAGAGCAGGCAATCACAGACACGCACGCACGCACAGACACGTCGTTTTGGGACCTGTGGCAGGTCCCAAAACAGACACGTTTCAGGGGTTGGCGAAACTTTCCTTGCCTGCATGCAAAAAACCGCTTGAACCCATCGGAGCAGACAGCTACATCCCCGATCAAGGAAGCGGGCGTAGCTCAGGGGTAGAGCATAACCTTGCCAAGGTTAGGGTCGAGAGTTCGAATCTCTTCGCCCGCTCCAAATTAACCGGTTACCCACGGTTAGCGTAACAAGGCCGCCTTCGGGCGGCCTTTGTGTTTTCTGGTTAGGCCGGCCTCCTGTTGTGGCGCCACGGACCTGCGACGGGCCGTGTACGGCACCTTTTCAAGGACATGTCACCCGAGTTGAACCAAAGTGCGGCACGCTGTTAAGCGGGCCACTTCACATGTGCACCCGACTGCATTAAAGACGACAGGTCACAACAGGGATGGCCCAATGCGTCGCGCAACGATCACCAGAAAAACCGCCGAGACCGATATCGCCGTAACCATCGATCTGGACGGGTCGGGCCAATACGATAACCAGACGGGCGTTGGATTTTTTGATCACATGCTCGACCAACTGGCGCGCCATGCCTTGATTGACCTGAAGGTGCGCACCTCTGGCGATCTGCACATTGACGACCACCACAGCGTGGAAGACACCGGCATCGCGATTGGTCAGGCTCTTACTCAGGCGTTAGGTGACAAGCGCGGGATCCGCCGCTATGGCTCCTGCCACCTGCCCATGGATGACGCTCAGGTCCGTGCCGCACTTGATCTTTCCGGCCGGGCGTTCCTGATCTGGAACGTGTCGTTTCCCACCCAGAAGATAGGAACTTTTGACACTGAGCTCGTACGCGAGTTTTTTCAGGCCCTCAGCACCCATGGCGGCATAACGCTGCATGTGGACCAATTGCATGGCTTCAACAGCCACCACATTGCCGAGGCCGCCTTCAAGGCGGTGGCCCGAGCCTTGCGTGATGCGCTTGAAACCGACCCGCGCAAGGCTGATGCCATCCCCTCGACGAAAGGCAGCCTTTAGTCCCATGCTGACAGTCCTGATAGATTACGACAGCGGCAATCTGCATTCCGCCGAAAAAGCGTTTCACCGGATGGCCGCACAGACCGGCGCAGGCGAGATCCTTGTCAGCAACCGCCCCGAGGACGTGCTGCGCGCAGATCGTGTCGTCCTGCCCGGAGACGGCGCGTTTCCATCGTGCAAAACCGCGCTGACTGAACGGGCGGGCCTGTTCGAGGCACTGCTGGAGACGGTGGAGCAAAAGGGACGGCCGTTTATGGGCATTTGCATCGGGATGCAGATGATGACGACGTGGGGCCGCGAGCATGTCGATACAGCAGGGTTTGGCTGGATACCGGGCGAATGCGTGCCGATTGTGCGCACGGACCCGTCTCTGAAGGTGCCTCACATGGGGTGGAACGATCTGGTTGTGTCAGGCAAACATCCCGTTCTTGACGGCATTTCAACCGGCGATCACGCTTATTTTGTTCACTCTTATCATGTGGTTGTTCAAAACCCCGCTGACCGGCTTGCCTATGTGGATTACGCGGGGGACGTCACGGCCATTATCGGGCGCGATACGAAAATCGGCACGCAGTTCCATCCCGAGAAAAGTCAGGCAACAGGTCTGCGGATGATCGCCAATTTCCTGCAATGGTCCCCCTGAACGCCGCCTTTGCCACGTTCAGGGCGTCAATTTTACTTCAAACGCGTCCAAGTCTGCCCCCGGCAAATCCCGAAAACGCACCCTTTGACCTCAAGCATATCTCCGGTCAGCGCCATTTTTGATTTGTAAGTCTTGTCACGATCCGGCGCCCAGATTTTGCCCCCCGAATAGGCCCCGCCGCCGTCTGCACGCATATCCCAGATCATCTGACGCCCGGCATTCGGGCTGGCCACCTCTTTGCCGGCCTGATCATAAGCCTTGCCCAGAATCCCGCACAAATGCGCGCCACAGGTTGAAATCCTGACCGCGCCATACGCGCCATCATCTCCGGGTTGGGTTTTCCATGTCCCCTCGACCGGATCGGCAGCAAATGCTGCCCCTGCAGCCCACATCAAGGCTCCTGCCAATATCAAAACCTGTTTCATTTCCGTCTCCTCCCATGTTTGAAACAGCATGACCTTGGGGCGTGTATCCTGACAAGGATGACGTTGGGTCCTTGCGCCCAGCCCACGGCGTGTGTCATAGGGCCCGCGTCTGTGTTTGTGACCGTCCCGTCCCGATCCAACAGCCCCGATCCAACAGAACTGGTAGCGCCATGATCCTTTATCCCGCAATCGACCTCAAAGACGGCCAATGCGTGCGCTTGCTCAAAGGTGACATGGACAAGGCGACGGTGTTCGGCGACGATCCTGCCGCGCAGGCCCGCGCCTTTGAGGCGGCGGGCTGCCAGTGGTTGCATCTGGTCGACCTGAACGGCGCGTTCGAGGGGCAACCCGTGAATGCCGCTGCTGTGCGCGCGATCCTTGCCGACACAACCGTGCCTGCGCAACTGGGCGGCGGCATTCGCGACCTTGCAACCATCGAGATGTGGCTCACCGCGGGTATCGCCCGCGTGATCCTTGGCACGGTCGCGGTCGAGAACCCCGATCTTGTGCGTCAGGCCGCACGCGTCTTTCCCGGGCAGGTTGCCGTCGGGCTGGATGCCCGCGACGGCTTTGTTGCCACGCGTGGCTGGGCCGAGGAAACCACGATGCAGGTCACCGATCTGGCACGACAATTCGAAGATGCGGGCATTGCCGCGATCATCTACACCGACATCGACCGCGACGGCGCAATGCAAGGCCCCAACATTGCCGCCACACAAGCGCTTGCCCGCGCAACGTCCATTCCCGTCATTGCCTCGGGCGGCGTGTCGTCGATGGCCGACCTGAGCACGCTACAAGCCACAGGCGTGATCGCGGGGGCCATCTCGGGGCGCGCGCTTTATGACGGCGCGATCGACCTTGCAGCAGCCCTTGCGTTGTTACAGGCGTAACCTTTCCACTCCGGCACATGTCATTCTGGCGCGCGGGCCGGTTTTGCGACAAAAATGCGCAAACCCTGCTGCGTGCCCTTGGCATACTCTCCGCTTCAAGGCACAGTTCCATCATGCTCAAAACCCGCATCATCCCCTGCCTCGATGTCAAAGACGGTCGTGTCGTCAAAGGCGTGAATTTCGTAGACCTGATTGACGCGGGCGACCCCGTCGAGGCCGCAAAGGCGTATGACGCGGCGGGCGCCGACGAGCTGTGCTTTCTCGACATCAACGCAACCCACGAAAACCGCGGCACGATGTACGATCTTGTCACCCGCACCGCCGAGCAGTGCTTCATGCCCCTGACCATTGGCGGCGGGGTGCGCACCCACGAAGACGTGCGTCGCCTGTTGCTGGCCGGTGCCGACAAGGTCAGCTTCAACTCGGCGGCGGTCGCAAACCCCGATGTGGTGGCCGAAGCCGCCAACAGGTTCGGCACCCAGTGTATTGTCGTGGCGATCGACGCAAAAACCGTGGCCCCCGGAAAGTGGGAGATTTTCACCCACGGCGGACGCCGCGCCACCGGCATCGATGCCGTTGAATTTGCCCGCACGGTCGTCGAAAAGGGCGCAGGCGAGATTTTGTTGACCTCGATGGACCGCGACGGCACCCGCGCGGGGTTCAACCTGCCGCTTACCCGCGCCATCGCCGAGGCCGTTACGGTGCCGGTGATCGCTTCGGGCGGGGTCGGCACGCTGGATCACCTTGTCGAGGGCGTGACCGAGGGCAAAGCAAGTGCCGTGCTTGCGGCCTCGATCTTTCATTTTGGCGATTTCACCATTGCCGAGGCTAAATCCCACATGGCCGCAGCCGGCATCCCCATGAGGCTCTCGTGAGCGCGCTGGACCGGCTTGCCGCCACGATCGAGGCGCGCAAAACCGCCGGTCCCGACGGCTCGTGGACGGCGCGACTGTTGGCCAAGGGCCCCGAAAAATGTGCCGAGAAATTTGGTGAAGAAGCCATTGAGGCGATCATCGAAGCCGTGAAGGGCGACAAAGCGGCGCTGACAGGCGAGGCCGCCGACGTGTTGTTTCACCTGCTGGTCATGTGTGCCGC
>JBLIFE010000250.1:0-4203 GCA_047633515.1 Paracoccaceae bacterium
CGGCAATGTGGGCCAACCCGCCCAGAAATCCCGAAATGATCAACCAGAACAGCAGGCTGCCCGACACGGCGACCCAGCCAAACGGAGCCGTGCACAGCCCGACAAGGCTGCTCATAACCGCAAAGTAAAAGGCGATGGTTGCCGGCTTCTCGGTGGCGGTCATCTTGCGGATGTGGACGCGGACAAACGCCATGGTCAGCGCATATCCCAATCCGGCCGCAACGCCGATAAGGGCCGTGTTTCCTGGTGCATCAAGGGCGTTCCAAAGCATGGCAACAACACCACTGAAGCCGAGAAATGTCGCAAAAAGCGTTGTGCGGCTTATCCTTTCTTTCAAAAGAAACGCGGCCATGGGCAGTGAAACAACCGGTGTCAAAAATGCCAGCGCCTCTGCCGTGGAGATCGGGAGATAGGCCAGCGACACAAAGGCAAGCACCATCGAAAAAGCTCCGAACAGGCTGCGGGTGATGTGCAGACCCGGCTTGCGGGTGTAAAATGCAGACGGGAATTGCCCGCGCAAGCCCATGTAAGTACAGATCGGAAGAACGGCCACAGCCGAGCGCCAGAAAACCAACTGTCCCACCGGCACTTGCGGGCTAAGCCCGTGGATCACAGCCGCCATTGCGGTAATCAAGAAACACTGATAGCTCCCGCAGGGCGATGGCACTCAACGGGGCGTTGGTCATAATCGAATAGCCGGTCTATTCGTTCAGGTACGGCGTGGGATCAACGGCCTCCAACCCTTTGCGGACTTCGAAATGGACGAAACTCTGGGTGCCGGCACGGACCTGCGCGATAGTCTGGCCTCTGGCGACGGCATCGCCTTTGGCGACTTTCACGCTTTCCACCTGCGCATAGACTGTCAACAGGCCTCCATCATGGCGCAGCACGATAATGGGCACTTGTTCAGTGTCGCGGGTGATCGCGGCAACCGTGCCTTTCGCGGCGGCCCTGACCGGTGTTCCGGCTTTGGCGGCAATATCGATGCCTTCGTTGCGTCCCTTCGAGAAATCACGAATAACGCTGCCCGACACTGGCATGTCCATCCGCGAGGTAGAGGCGCTTGTCTTGAGATCCGACAGGTTTGGCGAGGCGGGCTTGGTATTTGCTGCGGTTCGCGGGGCCGGTTTTGGCAATGGTTTCATAGCGCTTGGCGGGGTTGGGGTAAGCGTGCCGACACCGGGTTTGGTGGAGGCGGCAGGTGTGGTGGCAGTCTGTGCCGCAACGGGGATCAACAAGTATTGACCCGAGCGCACGCCAAGGTCGAGCCCCAATCCGTTCCAATCCTGTAACGATTGCACGGACACGCCGTAAAGCCGCGAGATCGAATAGGCTGTCTCTCCGGCGATCACTTTGTGGCGTACGGGTTCCTTGCCGGTCTGTATCCCTTGGGCTGTTGTGATTGATCCGGGGGCGATTGATCCGGTGACGTTGGGGTCTGCCCTGTCGATAGCAGCACCGGCAAGGGTCTGGATGTCGATCTCGCCGGCGGGGCGGATCGGGCCGGTCGCGATGGCACCGGTCGCGGCAGAGGGCTCTTGCACCCGTTCGGGGAGGGCTAAAATCTCGTTTTCGCGCAATCTGGTGTTTTGCGGGACACCGTTGAACCGCGCCAGCACAGCAGCGTCCATGCCGATACGGGCGGCAACACTTTCGACAGTATCGCCACCGCGGGCCACTGCGATCTGGTAATTCGGATAGGAAATGATGCCCCTGTCGTCGGCGCGTGGCCGGGGCTGGCTTTCAAGGCGGGCGGCATTGGAGGTATCAAAGCCGCCGCTGAAATTCTGCCGCATGTCGAGGTCGAAATCACTACATGACGCAAGCGCGGCCACAAGAAAAAGGGCCGTCACAGGTTTCACAGCCGAGCGCAGGGGGTTGCACGTCATTGCCTTACTCCTCAATACCAAAAAACGGTCACGGGGCTTCTTTTTGTCCCTGTGTTCCGTACACATTATTCCCGGCCCAGACCTTCGAGCAAGGGCACAAACCGCACAGGTCGCAGCTCTTCGTACTCAAAGCCGGTATCGCTCCGCGTTACCTTGATCAACGTCTGAACTGTATCCGATTGTCCGACCGGTACCACCATGATACCGCCAATGCGCAATTGCGCCAAGAGCGGGCCGGGCGGGTCTTCTGCGGCAGCCGTGACCAATATCCTGTCAAAGGGTGCGTGATCGGGCAAACCGTGCGAACCATCAGCGCTAAACGTGATGATGTTGGTCAATCCGAGCTGGCTGAAACATGCATCTGCCGCGCGGGTCAGCCGCCGGAACCGGTCAACTGTATAAATGCGTCTGGCAAGGTGCGACAGGATCGCGGCCTGATAACCCGAGCCGGTGCCGATTTCGAGCACCTTGTCGCGTGGCTGAACCGAGAGCGCCTGCGTCATCAGCCCGACAACGGACGGTTGGCTGATGGTTTGCCCACAGGCGATCGGCAAAGGCGTGTCCTCATAGGCGCGTGCCGCAAACAGCCCTTGAACAAACAAGCCGCGGTCGGTCTTCTCCATTGCCTGCAAGACACGTTTGTCGGTCACACCCTTCGAGCGGAGCGTGTAAAGGAACTGCATCTTGGCTTCGGCGTCGGCGGTCATTCGATGGCGGCTCTCAAATCGGCGAGTTTGTCGTGGGCGGTCAGATCGGCGCGCATCGGCGTCAGACTTATATATCCCTCAAGGTTGGCCGCAGCATCGGTGCCCGGTGCGGTCGGTTGATCCTGCGGCCCGCCGGTGATCCACAAAAACCTGCGCCCCGAAGGTGACACGCTGGGCTGGGTCGAAAACCGCGTATTTTCCCGAAATCCCTGCGATGTGACGCGCATGCCTTTGACGTTGGCGGCGCTGACAGGGGGGAAATTGACGTTGTAGAACGTCCGGTATCCGTGCCGCGTGCCCCACTCGCCGTGATCCAGCAGCGCCCGCACGGTGGCCACGCCGGTGGCGGCAGCGGCTTCGAACGGGTTGTCGAGGTTGACATTGCCGGGGCCATAGAATTGCGACATGGCAATCGCGGGCAGCCCTTGCAGGGCGGCCTCCATCGCCCCCCCGATCGTGCCGGAATACAGCGTGTTCTCGGCTGCATTATTGCCCCTGTTTACCCCCGACAACACAAGATCGGGTCGTGCATCCGTCATTACATCGTACAACCCCGCAAGCACGCAATCGGCTGGCGACCCTTCGGCGGCAAAACGGCGTTCTGACAATTTGGCGATCATGGTCGGCTTTGTGTAGCTGATGCAATGACCTACGCCCGACTGTTCAAATGCGGGCGCCACGGTCCAGACCTCTCCGCCGGGGCCTGCGATCTGGGCTGCGATCTCTTGCAGCACGGCCAGGCCAGGGGCGTTGATCCCATCGTCATTTGTTACCAGAATTCGCATGCTCGACATCCTTCTGTCACGGGTTCACACCGCTTTAGGTCAAGCATCACCCATCAGCAAGCCGCAGGCCCCTAAAGTCGCTATATCGTTGCCGATATGACAGCGCGCGGCGGCTTAGGTCAATGTGCTCAGAATGTGGTGTGCCTGTGCGGCGGGCGTGCCCAGTTTGGTGCGGTCTTCGCCGGGGAAAAAACGGGCGCGGGTGGCGGTGGGCATCGGTGACGGGGTCTGGATATGAACGCGCGGGCCGGTGTTGACCGTTTCGGCCTGCCAGGAACGTGCAATCGCAATTTGGGCTGCCTTGGTCGCGCCATATGCTCCGAAAAACTTTTGCCCTGCGCGTGGATCATCAAAAAAAAGCGCCTGCGCACCCGGGCGTGCCTCAAGCAGCGAATGAACATAGGTGATCAGGCGTTGCGCGGCTGTAATGTTGACATCGACACTTTTCTGCCAGTCCTTGGCATCGACAAATTGCGCTGGCGCAAGCGGGGCGGCATGGATCGCGCAATGCGCCCAAAAGTCGATGCCGCCCCAACGCTCGTGGATCGACTTGCACAGATATTGCATGGCGCCGGCATCGGTGATGTCCATCGGGACAAGTGTTGCCTCGCCACCGGCTGATTTGATCCGGTCATCAAGCTCTTCAAGGGCACCCACAGTGCGCGCAAGCGCAATAATATGGTGGCTGCCGGCCAATGCTTCGGCAAGCGCCGCTCCAAGCCCGCGAGAGGCCCCTGTTATCAAGGCAATTTTTGTCATGTTCGTTTCGCTTCGGGGCCTTGGCGCAAAGAGTGCCGCCTATTCGGCGTCAGTTTTCATTTC
>JBLIFE010000251.1:0-4201 GCA_047633515.1 Paracoccaceae bacterium
AAATCCCCTTAGACTTCTATGAGGGCGTGTGTAAGGTGCCACCAAAATGCGCAATGTGAGGTAAGGATGTTTTGCGAAAGCGAGATGAAACCGAGTATCAGACGAACGGCTTTCACACGCTGTGCCTTTGCGATCATCATGATTGCGGGTGGTTTCGTTCTGGCAACGGCGCACGGTGCGCGTGCTGAATTTTCGGTCTGCAATCAGTCTTTTGATGTGGTGAATGTCGCCATCGGGCAGTCGGCGGGCAGTGATTTCGAAACCGAAGGCTGGTGGACCATCGGCACCAACCAATGTGCAAAAGTTATTCAGGGCGAGTTACTTAACCGGTATATCTATGTCTATGCGTCCGACGTTTTCGGTCAACCTATCCTGAGCGGTGCGACGTCGATGTGTCTGGGCCCGGAGCGGTTTTCGATCGTGGGTATCACCGATTGCTGGCAGCGGGGTTATCAGGCGGGTGGCTTTTTCGAAGTTGACACACAGGCGGTCGAGCGGTGGACCCTGTTTCTAAGCCCTCAGGGCTTTAAATAATTCGCAGGTTCACAATCCGTTCAGGCGGCAGGATTTCGCCGTAGGGGGACTCGCCACATCATTGCGGATGCGTTACGGTGAACGAATTAAATTTATTTTTTTACTTTAACACGGGAGTGACAGTCGCAATGCGCACGTTTTTTCACATCCGCAAATTTCGCAATTTTGCAACCGCCCTGCCGGTAGCGGCTTTTTGTCTGGCCGCGTCCATGTCTGCGGCCGAGGCAAAGCGTTTGGCGCTGGTTGTCGGCAACTCAGAGTATGATCAGGTTTATTCGCTTAAAAATGCTGCGAAAGACGCGAAAGACGTCAGTAAAGCCCTCGAAGGGCTTGATTTCGAGGTAACTCTGCTGACGGACACGGATGAGGATGTCTTCTGGCAGAAGCTTGAGGAATTCGCGCTAAAGGCCGAGGCAGACGACGTCGAAAGCACGCTGTTCTACTTTTCCGGCCATGCGTTCCAGCTTGACGGAGCCAATTATCTGGTGCCCTCCGATGCTGTTCTGTCCAGCCGCGAAGCCATCGAAAATGACACGTGGCGCTTGGACAAGATTGTCAAACGGCTTGAGGATCGAAACCGCCAGACCTTGATTTTTCTGGATGCCTGCCGCAACAATCCGCTGCCCGAATCCCAACGTGGCGATGCGCAGGGTCTTGCAAAGCTGCAAACCGGCTCTGGTACATTTGTGGCCTTTGCAACCCAGCCAAATAACGTGACAGCGGACGGCGCAGGCGATAACAGCCCGTTTACCCAAGCGATTTTGCAGAATGTCGCGGCCGAGGGAATCTCGATCTCCGACATGATGATCCGTGTGCGCAATTCGGTGGAAGAGGCGACATTCAGCCGTCAGACACCGTGGGACCAATCCTCGCTGCGCGCACAGTTCTATTTCAAACCGGTTGTGGAGCGGACTGCGTCGTTGTCCGAAGCCGATTACGAGATGATTGCGGCACTTGACCCCGAAACGCGCAATCTTTTGTTGGCGGCTCTTGGCAATGCCGGGTTGGTCGTCGAGGACGCCGAGGTCGAGCAGCAGATCGAGGCGCGCGTGGCTGCGGCCAACCCTGCGTTCCTGATCGAGGATGTGCCGGATGTTGCGGGGGAACCTGTCGAGGCCGAAGCCGACCCTTCCCCGGAGGTCGTTGCCTCTGCATCGACCACGCTGCCAACTCCCGCGCCGCGCCCGCTAACCGCAGATGTAGCAGAGCCTGAAGTCGCGGCCCCCGAGAACTTTGCGGCGTTTACGCTTTTGGATGTCGATATCGACGCGCCGGGAGATGTCGATGTGGCGTCTGTGACACCTGCCGATCCTGTGGCTGAGGGCCTTGTGCCAACGGCATCTGCTGACGTGTCTGTTGCGGGGCTGTTGCCAAGTGATCCGTTGCTTGGGCGCGAGATCAAGCCGGGGGATGAACTCGAGGCGCTGGTACTGGCGTCCTTGTCCCCGACCCGCAGCCTTGTGCCGATTTTCTTACCGCGCAGCCGCGTCGAAGGGCGCGAACTGAGCCGTGACGAGGCTGAAAGTGTCGGGATCGAGCTGCCCGATGAAACCGAGCTGACAGGGCGACCACTGGCGCGTCAGGTCCAGATAGAACTGTCGCGTCTGGGCTGTTACCGTTCGGGCGTTGACGGACTTTGGGGCAAAGGGTCTGCTTTGGCTCTGGTCCGGTATTACGGAAACAAGCGTGTTGCCGCCAACAACTTGAACCCCTCGAACTCGCTTTTGCAGATTTTGCGAACCGAGCCACAGGTAATTTGCGAAGGCGTTGTGATCAAGAACCAGCGCGTCGCCAAAGCAACCGCCATCATCAAGAAAAAGAACGCGCCGGCTGCTGAAACGGCCGCCAAGACATCGCGGTTGAAGCAAACACGCACGACCACCGTGACGACCAAGAGCGGCGAAAAGAAAGAAAAGACAATCACGCGGTTGAGCACAGGCGTGTTCCGCTAGTCTCACTGCTTTTCCAATAGGTTGCAACAGACCGGTCCACCCCTCGGGTTGGGCCGGTTTTTTGCTGTTCAAGGGCACAAAACGACTGCCCGGAGCGGCGGCTTGCCGATTGTCCCGATGCCTTGCCAGAATTTTGTATCTATGTGCGCATCTGATCACCGGTGACGCTTTTCGGGACCGATTTTTTCTGCCATCCTCATTTTTATGGATCATGAAATCGACCCTCGCTTTCAGGAGGCGCGCAAGAACGCAACGCGCCGAAAACGCAAATCCACCACGCGCAAGGTGCTCTTGCCGCTGGTCGGTGTTGTGGTGGTTGTGGGCGGCCTGACGGGGGCTGTTTGGTCAACATGGGGCTTGTGGTCGTTTGGACCTAAAAAGGCCATTGAGGTCGCCAGCTCTGAGTTAGAGGTCGATATGGTGGCGCTTGAGCAGGATGCCGCTGCAAGCTCGTCGGCCTTTGCCGCCGCCTTTGTAGATGTTGCGGGCGACCCCATGATTATTCGCTTTGAGACCACCGGCACTGATCAGACGGTCAAGGGTCTGTCAGCGCCTGTCGACTTGCAGCAAACCGGACGGGTCCCTGAACAGCTGGTCTTTGTAAACGATGTCATGGTCTCCGGCGAGGAGCAGTTCATCACCACCCTGCCGTCCAGTCAGGATGACTTTGCCTTCTTTCAGGCGCAACGCTCTGGGGGCGCAACGGTGGGCAGCGCGACTGTTCCCGAGGCGTCGAGCGTCGTGATTGATGCTGTTGCTGCGGGAACGGCCTCGATTGACGACGCCGATGCGGGCTGGGGCGGCGGGCAAGAGGCCGAGATTACGAAAACCCGGATCGAGAATACAACGTCGATCGCCTTTGTGAGGCCCGAAAAAGAGCGCGTTAAGCTTTTCGAGGATACTTTTGCCAAGATTTCCGCGCCACAGGACCTTGATGCGCTGTTGATCAGCAAAGGGTTTGCAAGGCCAGAGGCCGAAGCCGTCAAAGAGGCCGCAAGTGCGATGCTGGCGGTGGATGCGCTTGAGGTCGGGCAGGTGGTGGCCCTTCGAGGGCGGCCGCAACCCGGGGGCGGGCTGAAATTCGCGCAACTTTCAATTTACGGCGCTGATACCTTTTACGGCACGCTTGCTTTGCTTGATGATGGCGAAATCGGCACGGGGTCGGACCCGTGGGTCGAGGACGAGTTGTTCGATTACACCGGCGCAGATGTCGAAGCGGTGCAGCAAGAACAGAAATACCGCATGCTGGATGCCTTTTATTCGGCAGCAATCCGGAACCGTGTGCCTTCGTCGGTGGTGGGTGAGGCAATTGCGCTGCTGTCCAAGTCAAGCGATTTGAACGCGTTTGCCAACCCCGGTGACCGTATGATGCTGCTGTACGGCGCCGAGCGGCTGGAAGAGGAAACCGGTGCGGGGCAATTGCTTTATATCGCGCTCAAGGGGCAATCGGTGGATGTTGAATGCTTTGTCCATCAGGTGTCGGTGGGGGGCGATTACGCATGCTTCGGGGTCAAGCCACAGGCGGGGGGCGGGCGATCCGGGATGCTGACACCGGTCAACGGGGTCCTGACATCGCGGTTTGGCCCGCGGACCCATCCAATTCTAAAGACGGTCAAGGTTCACAAAGGCGTCGATTGGGCCGCCCCTACGGGCACGCCTATTCATGCAGCTTTTGACGGGACGATAAGTTATGCCGGTGACGGCGGCGGATACGG
>JBLIFE010000252.1:0-4196 GCA_047633515.1 Paracoccaceae bacterium
GATCCCATCACGATAATGAAAACAACTGCCGGAGGAATGAGATGGCGCAGCGCGCTGATCCGTTCCGCCCGGCTGGCCGGCGTGGGCAAAACCACATCGTCGGGCTTCCAGTAGTGTTGAAGAGCGATAAACACCATGAACGACAACGTAAGCAGGATACCCGGAATAATTCCGGCAATGAACAATTGTCCCACGGACACATTGGCCAGCGATCCGTAAACCAGCAAGTTCACCGAAGGCGGGATCAGGATGCCCAGAGTGCCCCCCGCAGCGAGCGACCCCAAAGCCCGCGATGATGTGTAGTTACGCTCGGTCAGGGATGGCAACGCAACTGTGCCGACCGTCGCGGCGGTGGCCACCGATGAACCCGACGTGGCCGCAAACAGCGCACAGCACCCGATGTTGGTATGCAGCAACCCTCCCGGAAGACGCCCTAGCCACAGCGCCAGCGCCCCGTACATCCGGTCGGCAATCCCCGACCGCAAAAGCAGCTCGCCCAGCAGAATGAACAAGGGGATCGCCGTCAGAACGTTTTCATTCTGCACCCCCCAAAGCACGGGCCCCATGCTTTGCAACAACACCGGCCCATAAAGCAGCATGCCGCCGACCACGCCCATGGCAACCATAACAATTGCCACAGGAAACCCGACAAGCAACAGGCCCATCATCACGGAAAACCCGATCAAGATATCAAAAATGGTCATTGCGGTTTTCCGATACGTTTTTCGAGGTCCCGCAATTCTTCGGCCAGTTCAACCGCAGCCCCCTTTGGGTTGAATTCTGCGGCTAACGTGGCATAGTCGCCTTTGAAAAACAGAATTGTGGCGCGAATTGACAGCACAATCGCCGAGATCGAAAAGACCGACAGTGCTGCATACCACGCGGCTTGTGGCCAAATCAGCGGTGTGGCCCACGGGGTTGCGGCGGTGGATCCGTAGGCCAGTGTGTCTTTGAGTACGAACCAGCCCACGTACAGCAAAAAGCAGCCCAGAACCGCAATCGACACCGCCGCCAACCAGTCGATCAACGACTGGACGAACACCGGAAATTTCTGATGCAGCACATCGATACGGATATGCGCACGCTCTGCCAGTGTCACCGAAAACGCCAACGAGGATCCGAATGCCAGAACATAGCCACCAAGCTCGTCAGCGCCTTGCAGCGAGGTGTTGAACAGTTTTCGCATGATTGTCTCAAGCGCTACGAATGCCGATAGCAGCAAGAGGGACCACCCGAATATGCGGCTGATCCATGTGGCGATAAATTCCATTGGTCATTCCCAGCTGTGTGTTCGGCAAGGGCCACCAGAGCAGCCCCTGCTTTTGAAATCAGAAGCCTTTGTCGACGCCAACAGTTTCCATCCAAGAGGAGGAACACATCGGGTTGGTAACGTCACAGATTTCCTTCCATGCAGGGAATGAGACGTCTGTCACCGCGGTACTGATCAGCGCCTTGTCCGCAGCCGTCACTTCGACCAGTGTCAGGTCATAAAGTGTTCCGGTCTCGCAAGGTTGCTGGCCGACGTTGCACTTGACGGCATCCACGAACAACTCTTCGGAATAGGCCCAGATATCGGCGGTCAGGGTGTCGAATGCCGCCTGCATCTTGACCTGGTCGTCGGCTGACAGGGCGTTCCATGTGTCAAGGTTCATGCCGTAACCGTTCATGGCAAGCTGGAAGGCGATGGGCATCATGTAAGACGTCACCTCGGGCCAGCCGGCCGAGTTGGCAGAAGACGGGCCGGTGATGGCGCAATCCACAACGCCGCGCGCCAGCGATTGCTGTACATCCCCGAACGACAACGGCACGGGTGTGCCGCCAACCAACGAGACGAAATTGGCAAGGTTCTGGTCATAGACCCGCACCTTCAACCCCTTGAGATCGGCCAGCGAAGAAATCTCCGGCTTGCAGAACAACACCTGCGGACCAAAGGGCCAAACCCCCAGAAGCTTGGTGTTGAATTGTGCCTGAAGGCGCGCATCGACGACCGGCATGAACGCGGCCACTGTCTTTTTGCCAGTGTCATAATCGGGGTTCAGCCCCACAAGGTCGAGCCCAAGGATGGTTGGTTCATCGCGCGATACCTGACTGAGGCGCAGCGAGATAATGTCGAACAACCCGCTTTTCAGAACGCGCAATTGCTCGGTGTCTTTGATGCCGGTTACGTCGGCGGGTTGGAATTGTGCAACAATGTCCAGTCCGGTGCTGGCGGCAAAATCGGCAAAAAACGGGCCTTCGACCTTTTTCTGGATCAGGCCGGTTGCCGCGGGTTGGCCCATTACGCGCATTGTTGTCTCGGCGCTGACGGGTAGGGCCAGACCACACAGGGCGAGCGTGCCAAATATATTTCTGAGGTTCATTTTGTGTCTCTCTTTCTTTGTTGGAAGGGCTAGGGGAGGTCGGAGAAAAGTTGGAAAACAGAGCCCCATCCGGTGACCCGTGCGGGATCAAGCCCAAGTTCGCGCATGCAGTGGGCTGCCGTGACGGAGACTGAATCAAGGATGGCGATGCCTGTTTCGGCCTCGAGTGCGGCGGCTTGGGGGGCGCCTCTGAAATTGGTGCACAGGATCGAGATTGCTTCGGGGGCACTGTTTGCGACGTCCCGGATCATTGCTGCGATCTGGTCGGCCGAATAGGTTGCGAAGGCATGGTTGACCTTCTCTTCGAGCCGCGCATCGGCGGTGACCGTGATCCCTTGTGCGGCGTATTGCGCGACAATCAGGGTTTGCACCTCGGTCAGATACGGTGTGACCAACCCGAGCGATTTTAGCCCGATGCCTGTAAACAACCTGTCATAAGCCAGACTGGTCGAGGTCGCAGGAATGCCGGTTTCCGCCTCGATCAACGTGCACAACGCACGGTCTTTCTCAAGTCCGAGCCAACTGGCCGACGTGCCGTTCCATGCGATCAGATCTACCTTTGCCTCGGCAAGAGAGCGGGCAGCATCAAGGATCGGGGCATCTGTAAACTGGCCCTGACTGGTGTTCGACATCGAAATCTCGAGCACACGAAACCGGCCGAAGTGGGCCGAGGCATCGTCGCCGAAGGGCGCGAACATGGCAGAGGTATAAGGTTCAAGCACGGTATTTGACGACGGCGTGAGCATGCCGACGCGTTTGCCGCTCTGGTGTGGAAAGGCGGTCATATCATGAACTCCGGGATGCGGTGCCGGATGTCGCGTCTGATCCGGTCACAGGTCATTTGGGGCCTGCTGGCGCGTCAATCACACGGGCCAGTGACGCAGGCAGGCCGATCGAGGGTTTGGGGGCAGGTTTGTTTGCTCTGCTGGAATATCCGGCGCTTTGTGCGATGTGTGCCAGCGTCGTTGCTTGCAGGACTGCCGCGGCGATGGGGTCAATCACCAGCGCTGGCACCTCGGCGGCGATCGCGGGGGCGAGACCCGCCAACGGCGCGCCCCCCAGTATGATGACGTCGGTGCCGTCGCGGATGGCTGCGGTTGTTGCCAGCGCGATCAGTTCGGCGCGCAGATCCGACCGCACATTGTCAAGCCTCGCGGGCAGGGTTTCGGGCGCATAGACCCCCTTGAAGCGGGCGCTCAGGCCTGTTGCGTGCACACATTCCCGATACCACCGTTTCATGAGCGGCGAAAACGTCACGATGCCGAAAGTATCCCCAAGCATCGCGGCAGACATCACAGACGCCTCTGCCATGCCTACAACCGGCAGATCGAACAGGTCTTTTGCGCCGGCCAGACCGGGATCACCGAACGCGGCAATGACAACGGCATCGACGTCAATTGCGTGTTCGGCAATCATCTCAAGGACAATTCCGCCTGCGATCTGTGCCTCTGCAAGGCTGGAGATGTAGGGAAAGCCGCGCGTTGCTGTAACCGGTACGATCTCGGCCCGGTCCCCGACGGCGGCACGGGCGATCTGGGCCATGTTGTCGGTCATGGCTTGGGTCATGTTCGGGTTCAGCAGGAGGAGCCTCATGCGGTCACCTGCGCGGGCGTTTTCAAATGTTCCACCTGCCAGAGCGCGTCTTTGATCTGCCGCGGGCTGGCAAAGTCCGACACGACAGGGGCGCCGGCGCAAAAAACCCGTTTCCCTGTTGGTCCTGTGTGCAAAGTCGAGCCGCGCGACCCTTTGGTTGCCGATACGTTGTGCTGTCGAGGCTGGCCGAGAAGGTACGGCGCCAAACGTACGCAAGGCCGGATGTGCGCGCCCCGTTGCACG
>JBLIFE010000253.1:0-4178 GCA_047633515.1 Paracoccaceae bacterium
CGGTCTGCACGGCGTCGGGCGACCGCGCGATGATGCGAAAGTTGCACAGCGTTGACGCGATGACCATTGGAAAAACCCGAACGCAGTGCGCAAAATACACAGCGTGTTGCACTCTGCCTCAACGCCACGCATGATGCTGTCATGCGAATGTTTTTTTCCTTTTTATTGGCGGTGTCCACGGTATCGGCCTGTCAGGCACATGAGACGTTGATTGGTTTTGCGGGTGCGCCATCTGCTTGGGTCTTGCGCTCGATTGACGGTGTGGCGAGTGCGATGCCGATTACGCTGACGCTTGACCGCTCCGGTACACTTGGCGGGCAGGCGCCGTGCAACCGGTATTCGGCTGTGCTGAGTGCGCCGTACCCGTGGTTTGAAGTGTCGGGTTTGAAGGTCACACGCAAGGCCTGCCCCGATCTGGCACAAGAGGCGGCCTATCTGTCTGCGTTACAGGCCATGACCCTGTCAGAGGTCCGCGGCGATATGCTGGTGCTGTCTGACATGAAGGACCGTGCCCTCGTTTTTGCGCGCGATCTGCGCTAACGTTTCAGCAGTGCAATCAACCGCGCGCGCGCGGCAGGCATCTCGCGGCTGCCCATGGCTGGGCGCAGTTTATGTTCAAAGAAATAGCCGGTCGTGCTCAGGCCAACTGCGATTTCGGCCAGTGTTTCGGCCAGTTTTTCGGGCGGTTTGCCCATCAGGCACGGCGGCAGCGGCAGCAGCCTGTTGGCCCATTGGCCGGCCCCTTTCAGGCTGACAGCACTGCCTGATTTCGGCGAGACATAGACCAGCCCGTGGGTCACACCCGTGGCCGCGCAGCGTGACAGGTCAAGCCCGAAACCCATGTCTTCCAACACGGCCAACTCCCACCGCAGATAGGCAAGCGGCCAGTGCTCGGACGTGCCCAACATATCCAGAACCATCTGCGTGCTGTGATAAAGTGCGGGATAAGGCGCGCGGTCGGGCAGCACAAACGACAACAACCCCGTCACGGCATTAAGTCCCGCCAGCGCAAGCCGGTCGTTCATAATATCGGCGGCGCGGCTTTTGACAGGCTCGACCGCAAAGGTGCCCAATTGTTCTTCGATACGCGCCCTCCAGCGCAGGTCAAGTTGCGCCCCCGGTTGCAGGATCGGAGACAGCCGACGCCCCGTGCCACCGCGCACCACGCCCGCATGACGCCCGTGCATTTCGGTAAAAGCTTCGAGGATTACCGAGTTTTCGCCGTGCTTGCGCACCGACAGAACCGTTCCCTGATCGCGCCATTCCATGCGCGCAGCCTAATCCGCCAGCGCAGGCATATCCAGCAGATGTCTGCCCCTGCGGTCCTCGACCTCGATCACCCACAAATCGGGATCAAAGCGGCGCTGGTTCCCGATGGCGGTGTCGACGTCGCGCTCCGCCCCTTGGGCCAGCACATCCCAAGGGCGTGTGCCATCCATTTGCATCACCCGCTGAAACACGCGTGCAGTGCCATCAAGTGTGTTAATCTTGATCACAATCGCACCGGCGGTGGCATCGCCGCGCGCCACCACGAATGCCGGGATCATCTGCGTGTCGAGAATACGCATGTAGGCGTCCACCCAGATACCTGCTGCAAGCCGCGCCATACCTTCACACCCGCGTTGTAGACATCACTTTGATCCGTCGCGGAAATCTAGGCCCATTTCCGAATAACGCTCTGCCTCGTCGAGCCAACCGGGGCGGACCTTGATTTGCAGGAACAGGTGCACTTTACGATCAAGAAAGGTTTCGAGATCGGCGCGTGCGGCTTGACCGACCGACTTGATCGTCTCGCCTTTTTTGCCCAGAACGATGCCTTTGTGGCCGTCGCGGATAACATAGACAATCTGGTCGATCCGCACCGAGCCGTCGGGGCGGTCTTCCCAATTCTCGGTCTCGACAGTCAACTGATACGGCAGTTCCTGATGCAGGCGCAGGGTCAGTTTTTCGCGCGTCGTCTCGGCGGCAATCATCCGCAGGGGTAGATCGGCAATCTGGTCCTCTGGATAAAGCCACGGGCTTTCGGGCAGTTGCTTGGCAAGCCATTTGCGCAAGGTATCAACGCCGTGGCCCTTTTCGGCGGAAATCATGAAGGTCTCGACAAACGGATAAGCGGCGTTCATCTTTTCCGCCAGCCCAAGCAGAACCTCGGATTGGACACGGTCGATCTTGTTGATGGCAAGGGCGACGCGGCGTCCGTGGGTGTGTGGCTCAAGCCCGTCGATGATCGCCTGCACGCCTTCGCTCAGGCCGCGGTGGGCTTCGACCATCAGCACGACGATGTCGGCATCGGCTGCTCCGCCCCAAGCTGCGGCAACCATCGCACGGTCAAGCCGGCGGCGCGGCGCAAAAAGGCCGGGCGTATCGACAAAGACGATCTGCGCAGGCCCCTCCATCGCGACGCCGCGAATGCGGGTGCGGGTGGTTTGAACCTTGTGGGTCACGATCGACACTTTTGCGCCGACCATCCGGTTGAGCAAAGTCGATTTGCCGGCGTTGGGTTCCCCGATAAGGGCGACAAAGCCCGCGCGGGTTGTTTGGTCTTCAGCCATCAATGGCCTCCAGTTGTTCCAAGAGCGCCCGAGCGGCGGCTTGTTCGGCCTGTCGTTTTGCGCCTGCCGTTGCTTCGGCTTGCGCGCCATTCGACAGCGTGGCGAGGATGGTAAATTGCGGTGCGTGGTCCGGCCCGCTTCGTTTGAGTGTGCTGTAGGCCGGTGGCGCCATGCCGCGCCCCTGTGCCCATTCCTGAAGTGCGGTTTTCGGATCGCGTGCGTTGTCTTCGGCGGTCTGGATGCGGTCGCCCCAAAGCGTTAGCACAACCTTACGCGCCTTATCGAGGCCGGAGTCCAGATAAATGGCAGCAATCACTGACTCCATCGCGTCGGCCAGAGAGGTCTGTCGCCGCCGCCCGCCTGTCAGCATCTCGGAGCGACCCAACTTGAGCACGTCGCCCAATCCGATGTCGCGGGCCACATCGGCGCAGGCATCCTTGCGCACCAGCACGTTGTAACGTGGTGCAAGCGTGCCTTCGCCAGCGTCCGGATCAAGCAGAAAAAGGGCTTCGGCAATGATCAGGTTCAAAATCCGGTCACCCAGAAATTCAAGCCGCTGATTGCTGGGGCGCGTTTCGCCGGACATTGACGGGTGGGTCAGTGCATTTATCAAAAGCGCGGGGTCATCAAATGTGTGGCCCAGACGTTTTTGAAAGCTTTGTACGTCGGCTGACAGCTTCATTGGATGCTCTTGAAGAAGCGGTCCGCACGCCATGTCCAGAAAAAGAACAACGACTTTCCAGCCGAAGAGAACATGATCCTGTCCGCGCGCCCGATCAGGTTTTCGAACGGCACGAACCCGACCCCGTTTGCAATTTGTGCAACACGGCTGTCGGTGGAATTGTCACGGTTGTCGCCCATGAAAAAGTAATGTCCCTCGGGCACGGTGTAGACTGGCGTGCGGTCCTGTCCGAAACTTCCGACGTTCAGGGTCTTGTAGGTGACCCCCTCGGGGTTGGTTTCGGCGAACCGCTCTTTGAGACACACACCGCCCTCGCCCACGGGCGCATTCTGACAGCGCGGGGTAAGCCCCTGCATGCCTTGGGGGGCATAGGTTTCCTCGAACATCCCGTCGGGCTCGGTTCTGAAGGCGACATCGTTGAGGTGTACCACGCCGTCGCGGATCTGAATCCGGTCGCCGGGCAGGCCGATCAGACGCTTGATGAAGTCCTGTCCGGACACCGGATGGCGGAATACAACGACATCGCCGCGGTCGGGTTGGCTCCCGAACAGGCGGTCTCCGGCGAGCGGGGTGCAAATACTGAACGGGCACGAGTATTGTGAATAGCCATAGGCCATTTTGTTCACGAACAGGAAATCCCCGATCAACAGGGTTTCCTTCATGGAGCCGGACGGAATCCAGAACGGCTGAAAAAAGAGGGTCCGGAAGATGCCGGCGATCAAAAGAGCGTAGACAACGGTTTTGATCGTCTCGGTAATGCCGTCGGCGGCCTTTTCTTTTTCGGCCATGTGCCTGCTCCTTTTGTGCCGCAAACGCGCAGTTGGTGGCAAATATGTCGGGTGAGCAGTCAACATCGTTGTCCGCAATCGCCGCTATGTGGGCGGATCGCTTCGCGGAGTCAAGTAAGGCAACGCCACGCGCGGGCCGAAAACGCTTTCGGCCCG
>JBLIFE010000254.1:0-4172 GCA_047633515.1 Paracoccaceae bacterium
GCGACGTTGCGAAGTTGTGACTTTGACCGCGTCGATTTAAATGCTAAGAAACTTTTTGCCCAGCGTCAGGGCTCTGCTGGCGCACATGCATAGGAGGACGATGTCCTGTCTCACGCTACACAGGTTGCCCATGATGGTGCAGCGCAAGGTGCCCCAATGACGGTGGCGCATACGGCTTTGACCAGCGAAGAACTGCTGGACTGTATTTTAACACAACTCGACGAAGACAAGGCCGAGGAGATCGTTCAGATCGGTCTGCGCGGGAAATCCGAAATGGCCGATTATATGGTCATTTGCACGGGTCGTTCCTCTCGTCAGGTGTCTGGATTGGCTGAAAAGCTGGTTGACAAGCTTAAGCAAGACCACGGCCGGTTCTGCAAGATCGAAGGCAGAGAGACGGGCGATTGGGTCCTGATCGATGCTGGTGATGTGATCGTGCATGTCTTCCGTCCCGAGGTGCGGGACTTCTACCAGCTCGAGAAGATGTGGTTGCCTGCCAGCATGTCGCCGACGACGCCGCCGCACGCCTGAGGGTGCGAATCAGTATCGTTGCGGTCGGGCGGTTGCGCACGGGCGCCGAAAAGAAGCTGATTGATGACTATCTAGCCCGCGTCGGGAAAACCGGACGCGGGCTTGGTCTTGGCCCGGCACAGGTTGTCGAGGTCGAGGATCGTAAAGGTGGAGGCAAAGCCACCGAAGCCGATTTGCTGCGAAAGGCGGTCCCCGACGGGGCCGTGTTGGTCGCACTTGACGAGCGGGGCACGGCGATGTCCTCGCCCGCGTTCGCAGGTCATCTGGCGGAGTGGCGCGATGCCGGTCGGCGGGATGTGGCGCTTTTGATCGGGGGGGCTGATGGTCTTGACCCGGCTCTGGTTGACCAAGCTGATATGACCCTTTCGTTTGGTAAAATGGTGTGGCCCCACATGCTGGTGCGGGTGATGCTGGCCGAGCAACTTTACCGTGGGTGTGCCATTCTGGCCGGAACTCCCTATCACAGGGTCTGAAACACAGGATTTTTATGCTCAAATCTGGTTTGCGGCTCGTTGTAACGTGGGAACCGTGCTTACATAAGGTAAAGCATCGCGCACAGGCCCAGCATTTCCGAGAGGCACATCATGAGCAGCAAATCACCGGTCGTTCTTTGTATTCTCGACGGTTGGGGACAGCGTGAAGCCCCGGAAGGGAATGCGCCTGTGCTGGCGCATACGCCGACGTTCGATGGCTTGATGCGCGACTGGCCCCACGCGACGCTGATCACGCACGGGCCAGATGTTGGATTGCCGCGCGACCAAATGGGCAATTCGGAAGTCGGACATACCAATATCGGAGCCGGACGTGTTGTGGCCATGGATCTCGGGCAGATCGACCTGGCAGTCGAAAAGGGAACCTTTGAAGCCGAGCCGGCGCTTTTGGCGTTTATTGCGAACGTAAAAGTCGCAGGTGGCGTGGCCCATTTGCTTGGAGTTGTGTCGGATGGTGGCGTGCATGGCCACGTTTTGCACATGCTTGCCGCTGCGCGTGCGATTGTTGCGCACGGGGTTAAGGTGATTGTTCATGCTGTGACTGACGGTCGTGATGTCGCCCCGCGATCTGCTCACAAGTATGTTCAGCAATTGCTTTACGGGCTGCCGGACGGGGCACGGATCGGTACGGTGAGCGGTCGGTATTTTGCGCTGGACCGCGACAACAGATGGGAGCGTGTAGAGCGTGCCTATGAGGCAATTGTGCATGGCCGCGGGTTGGCTGCGACGGGTGCCGTCGAGGCGCTTGATCTGGCCTATGACACCGGCGAAAGCGATGAATTTATCGAGCCATGCGTGGTGGATGGATTTGAGGGCATTGCCGACGGAGACGGGGTGTTCTGTCTGAATTTCCGTGCCGACCGCGCGCGCGAAATCCTTTCGGCGATCGGCGACCCTGCGTTCTACGGGTTTGACACGGGCCGGCGGCCCGCCCTGTCGGGGTTTCTGGGCATGGTTGATTATTCCGTGCGCCATACCGGGTACATGACTGCCGTTTTTCCCAAACAGAAGATCGCCAACACGTTGGGTGCTTGGGTGGCCAGCCACGGCAAGCGGCAGTTCCGGTTGGCCGAGACCGAGAAATACCCGCATGTCACTTTCTTTTTGAACGGAGGGAAGGAAACGCCCGAAGAGGGGGAGGCGCGCTTTATGCCCTCATCCCCCAAGGTTGCGACCTATGACCTTCAGCCCGAAATGTCGGAGGCTGAAGTAACACAGGCTTTTCTGGAAGCGATTGCAGAAGGTTACGATCTAATCGTGGTTAATTACGCTAATCCGGACATGGTCGGCCACACTGGAAATATCGACGCGGCGGTGCGCGCGTGCGAGGCTGTGGATGCCGGCTTGGGGCAAGTTGTGCCTGCGATCCTTGCTGCGGGCGGGGCGTTGATACTGACGGCTGATCACGGGAACTGCGAAATGATGATCGATCCTGAAACGGGGGGGGCGCACACGGCGCATACCCTTAATCCGGTGCCGGTGATTGTTGCGGGTGGACCTGTGGGGGCGCGTGTGCGTGGTGGCCGGTTGGCCGATCTTGCGCCGACGGTGCTAGATCTGATGGGGCTGCCGCAGCCTCATGAAATGACCGGACGGAGCCTTTTGCGGGCATGATGCGCCGGTGCCGTCTGGTTGTGATGGTTGTTTTGGCTGTGGTGGCCGCGGGGGCGGTGCGGTCACAACAGGACGACCCGACACAGATGGCGCGCCGCGCCTCGGTACAATTAACAGCTGCTGCAGAAGCGCTGGGCGCGGCGCAGGGCGCGCGCGACCGTGTAGCAGCACTCACCCGTACGGTGCAGGCCTATGAAGAGGGTTTGGGGGTGTTGCGGGCTGGAATGCGCATTGCCGCGACTCGCGAAAGCACGCTTGAACTGGTATTCGAGGCCAAGCGCGAAGAAGTCTCGCGGCTTGTCGGGGTGTTGTCAGCGATGGAGCGGTCTTCGGGTCCGATGTTGTTGCTGCACCCGTCCGGCCCTGTGGATACGGCCCGGGCTGGTATGATAGTGTCGGCTATCACCCCTGCCTTGCAAGCCGAGGTGGCTGCCCTGCGCCGGACGGTCGAGGAAGTGTCGCTTTTGCGTGTTTTGCAGCAGACTGCGGCAGAGACGCTGGTTGAGGGGCTGCGCGGGGCACAAGAGGCGCGCCGGCTTTTGTCTTTTGCTGTGGCCGAACGGGTTGATCTGCCGCGCCGGTACGACGCAGACCCCGACGCGCTGCGCAGGTTGGTCGAAAGCGCGGGTACACTTGAGAGTTTCGCGGCAGGTCTGGGCCAGATCCCCATTGTTGGCGCAGATTTGTCGCCGGTGGTCCGGTTCACGGCCCGTAAAGGAGCGCTTGAACTTCCGGTGACCGGACGGGTGTTGCGCGGGTTTCAAGAGGCCGATGCAGCAGGTGTGCGGCGACCCGGGTTGATACTTGCAACGCTTCCCTACAGTCTGGTGACGGCGCCGATGCCGGCGACAATTCGTTATGTGGGGCCATTGCTTGATTACGGAATGGTGATAATTCTTGAACCTGACGACGATATCTTGATGGTGGTCGCCGGGCTTGATCAGGCTTATGGTGTCGTTGGGCAAGTGATTGCCCAAGGCGATGCTATCGGGCTGATGGCGGGGCAGCGTGCCGGAAAAGACAATCGGGCAGAGTTTGTTACCTCGCGTGTAGATCTGGGTGGTGCCGAGCGTTCGGAAACGCTCTATATAGAAATAAGATCGGGGGAAACCCCCGTAGACCCGGCCGACTGGTTCGCCGTGACAAAGGACGGATAGGACAAGACATGAACAGATTTGTAATCGCCGCAGTGGGTGGCATAATCGCAGGCACCGTATTGACCACACAGGTTGCCGGCCCGCTGATCGCACAGGAAACGAACCGTAGCTCGTCTGTCTATGAGCAGCTTGACCTGTTCGGTGATATTTTCGAGCGTATCCGCGCCCAATACGTCGAGCCGGTCGATGAGGCCGAGCTGATCGAGGCGGCGATCAACGGTATGCTTACTTCTCTTGATCCGCATTCCAGCTATTTGTCGCCAAAAGATGCAAGCGACATGCGCGTTCAGACCCGTGGCGAGTTTGGCGGGTTGGGCATCGAGGTGACGCAGGAAGAGGGCTACGTTAAGGTCGTCTCGCCAATTGATGACACCCCTGC
>JBLIFE010000255.1:0-4164 GCA_047633515.1 Paracoccaceae bacterium
ATCGACTGGCTGTCATCGACCCAGATCAGCACTGATTGAGCCGCCTGCCATTCCTTTTCCTTGATGAACTGCCCGTCCGAGCGCGCCGAGCGGCGCCAGTCTATCATCCGCGCCTCGTCGCCCACCGTCATCGGGCGGTATTGCCAGAACTCGTCACCCATGCCTGACCGGCGGCGCCCGTGCGCCCCCAGAACGACGGTCGCTGCAAGGTGGCTGGCATCGGCCAGCAGGGGCGGCATGGTCGAGGCAAGCGCCTCGGAGCGGCTGCGCAGGCGTTGGCCGGATCGTTGACCGGACTGCTGACCTGATTGGGGGTCAGACAAGGTGTTTGCTTTGCTCACGCGGCGGCCTCGATCCGCAGAGTCGTTGCCGCAACCTCGCGGATCAATTCAGCAAGGCTTTCACCACGGGCGCGCGCCGCAAACGTCAGCGCCATGCGGTGTTCCAGCACGGGCCCTGCCATTTCGACGACATCCTCGGGCGAGGGGGCCAAGCGGCCATCCAGCAGCGCGCGGGCGCGCACCGTCAACATCAAAGCCTGCGCCGCGCGCGGGCCCGGACCCCAACTGACGTTTTGCTGCACGGCGTCCGGGGCGTTCGGCTCGCCAGGACGACAGGCACGCACCAGATCAAGGATCATGTCCATCACCGCATCCCCTACCGGCATCCGGCGCAAGGTCGTCTGCGCGGCCAGAAGTTCGGCGGCAGTGAAAACCGGCGACACTTGTGCGTCCTCGGTGCCGGTCGTGGCCAGCAGGATATCACGCTCTGTGGCGCGATCGGGATAGGGGACGTTTATTTGTACCAGAAAGCGGTCAAGCTGCGCCTCGGGCAGCGGATAGGTGCCCTCCTGCTCGATCGGGTTTTGGGTCGCGAGCACATGAAACGGAACGCCCAGCTGGCGATGCTCTCCGGCAATGGTGACTTCTTTTTCCTGCATCGCCTGCAACAGGGCCGACTGTGTGCGGGGGCTGGCGCGGTTGATTTCGTCGGCGAGCAGAAGTTGGCAAAAAATCGGACCCTCGATAAAGCGGAACGCGCGGCGGCCGTCGGCTGCCGTATCCAGCACCTCGGAGCCCAGAATGTCGGCTGGCATCAGGTCAGGGGTGAACTGGATCCGGTTGCCGTTCAGGCCCATCACCGTTGACAGCGTGTCAACCAGACGGGTCTTGCCCAGACCGGGCAAACCGACCAACAATCCGTGCCCGCCACACAGCAGCGCCGAGAGCGTCAGATCAACCACCCGCTCCTGTCCGATAAAGCGGCGGGTAATGCTGGATTTGGCAAGGCTGAGCCGTTCGCCCAGAGTTTCGATGTCGGCAACCAACTGCTGCGGGTCGGACTGTGGCTCGGGCTGGGGTTCGGGCTGGGGGGTGGACATAGGCCATTTCCTTTGTGGTTCTCTTCGTATGACTATAGGACTAGTTACATCAATCTAATCAAATGGCAAAAATGACAGCACAAAACATCGTGAGCCCGTCGGCAGAAAACCTAGCAGCCAGCGTTCGGGCCGCCACAAAAAAAGGCAAACCGCCGGTACATTTGTGGAATCCACCATTTTGCGGTGATCTTGACATACGGATCGCCGCCGACGGTACGTGGTTCTATCTGGGCACGCCGATCGGGCGGCCGGGTCTGGTCAAGTTGTTTTCGTCTATCCTGCGCAAGGACGGCGAGAAGTTCTTTCTGGTGACACCGGTCGAAAAGGTCGGCATCACCGTGGACGATGCGCCGTTTGTCGCCGTCGATTTCGCGGTGTCTGGCGAGGGCACGGCGCAGGACGTCACATTCACAACTCAGGTGGATGATCATGTCACGGCCGGTGCGGGGCATCCGCTGCGCGTGGTGCATGACCCTGCAACAGACGAGCCGCGCCCGTATGTCATGGTGCGCGACGGCCTTGAGGCGCTGATCGACCGCAAGAGTTTTTACCGGCTTGTCGATCTGGGCACGCATAGTGCCCATCAGGGAAAAAGCTGGTTCGGGATCTGGTCGGGGGGCGTATTTTTTCCGGTGATCCCGTCAAGCGATCTGTCGCAAAACGAGGCCCCATGAAAATGCCACCCAAAGCACAGCCGTTTTTGCAGGCTCTGATTCTGTCGGGCCTTATGTCGTTTCTGGTTACTTTGATCGCGACATGGCGCGCAGTCGGGGTGATTAACGGGTTTGCAGGCATCTGGCTGGGCATCTGGGCATTGGCGTGGAGCGTTGCCTGCCCCACGGCCTTTTTATTTGGTCCTTTTGCAAGACGGCTGTAGATGGCAATGGTGCGCCCGCTGGAAAGCTAGTGCGCCTCGGCCCAGTTGCGTCCCTTGCCCGCCTCGACTGTGAGGGTGACATCAAGATGCACGGCAGGGGCGGCGGCGTTTTCCATCACCGACTTTGCAATCGCGGTCAGCTCGTCAACGGCTGCATCCTCTACCTCGAACAGAAGTTCGTCGTGCACCTGCAGCAGCATTGTCGCCGGAAGATGGGCAATCGCAGGGTCCATACGGACCATCGCACGCCGGATTACATCGGCGGCGGTGCCCTGAATGGGTGCATTGATCGCGGCCCGTTTGGCAAAACCCGCCCCTGGCCCTTTGGCGTTGATATCGGGGGTGTTGATCTTGCGCCCGAACAGGGTTTTGACAAACCCGTGCTCTTTGGCAAAGGCGGTCGTGGTATCCATGTAGGTTTTGATGCCGGGGAAACGCTCGAAATAGCGGTCGATGAACCCCTGCGCCTGCGCCCGCGGAATGCGCAGGTTACGCGCCAGCCCGAAGCCTGAAATCCCGTAAATCACACCGAAGTTGATCGCTTTTGCCTGCCGTCTGATATCGGACGTCATCTGGTCCAGTGGCACATCGAACATTTCGGACGCCGTGATGGCGTGAATGTCGTGCCCTTGGGTAAACGATTCCTTGAGCGCCGGAATATCGGCGATGTGCGCCAGAATGCGCAGCTCGATCTGGGAATAATCAAGCGCGACCAGCATGTGACCTTCCTTGGCAATGAACGCCTCGCGGATGCGGCGCCCTTCCTCTGAACGGATCGGGATGTTTTGCAGGTTCGGATCGGTCGAGGCCAACCGCCCCGTCGAAGCCCCCGAGATCACGTAAGACGTGTGAACGCGGCCCGTGTCAGGGTTGATGTGGTCTTGCAGCGCGTCGGTGTAGGTCGATTTGAGCTTGGACAATTGCCGCCAGTCCAGCACACGGCGGGGAAGTTCGTGTTCTGTTGCAAGGTCTTCGAGAATGTCGGCACCGGTGGAATAGGCCCCCGTTTTACCCTTTTTGCCGCCCGGAAGGCCCAGATCGTCAAACAGCACCTCCCCCAGTTGCTTGGGCGAAGAGACCAGAAACTTGCGCCCCGCCAGTGTGATAATCTCGTCCTCCAGCCCGGCCATTTTCTGGGCGAATGCGTTGGACATCCGGCTGAGCGTGTCACGGTCGACCTTGATCCCCGAACGCTCCATCCGTGCCAGAACCGGCACCAGCGGACGCTCGAGTGTCTCGTAGACGGTGGTGACGCGCTGGACGTGTAACTGCGGCTTCAAAAGTTGCCATAGCCGCAGGGTGATGTCGGCATCCTCGGCGGCATATTTCGTGGCGGTGTCGACCGGCACCTTGTCAAACGTGATCTGCGATTTTCCCGACCCGATCAATTCTTTGATCGGGATCGGTTTGTGGTTCAGGTAGCGGTCCGACAAGGTGTCCATGCCGTGCCCGTGCAGGCCTGCGTGCATCGCGTAAGAGATCAGCATCGTGTCGTCGATCGGGGCGATATCCAAGCCGTGATTGGCGAAAATCTTGGCGTCGTATTTCATGTTCTGACCGATTTTCAGGATCGACGGATTGGCCAGAACGGGGCGCAGCATCTCAAGGCATTCTGCTTGCGCCATTTGCCCTGGTGACAGGTTGTCGTCGGCAAACAGATCGGTGCCGCTGTTCGCTTTGTGCAGGAGCGGAATATAGCACGCATGACCCGGCTCGACAGCCAGCGAAATGCCGACCAGATCAGCCACCATTTCGTTCAGCGACGTGGTTTCGGTGTCGATGGCCACATAGCCACGTTCATAAATCCGGTCGATCCACAATTGCAGCGTGGCGGCATCGGAGACTGTTTCATAAACAGCCTGCGACATCGGCATGCTTTGCGGTGCTTGGGGGGCTACTGATTCGG
>JBLIFE010000256.1:0-4151 GCA_047633515.1 Paracoccaceae bacterium
GATCCTGCTGTTGTCGGGGGGCGAATGCACGGTGACCCGTCGCGGTGACGGATCGGGTGGCCCCAATGCCGAAGCCATGCTTGCAGCAGCCATCGAGCTGAACGGTGCGGCCGGTATATGGGCGCTGGCGTGTGACACCGACGGCGTGGACGGTGCCGCCGAGGTTGCGGGTGCCATTATCGGACCCGACACAATCGCGCGCGCAAAAGCGGCCGGATATGCCCCGCAAACCGCGCTTGCGGCAAATGACAGTCACGGGTTCTTCGCCACAATCGATACACAGGTCATCACCGGCCCGACACTCACGAATGTCAACGATTTTCGGGCGTTCCTGATTTGCCCGCCGGATGGAACCCTGTAAAAACAGACTTTGCCGCGCACCACCGACCACAATGACGTCACCCTGTAAAAGCACACGTTTACCTTGGAAAGGCTTTCATGAGCGGCTTGCCGATCACTGCTGTACTGGACGACGTATTGGCCGCCCTGCGCGATAGCGGCCAAGTGGTTTTACAAGCGCCCCCCGGTGCGGGAAAGACCACGATGGTACCTCTGGCGATGTTGCGCGCCTTTGCAGGAGACGGTGTCATCATGATGCTGGAGCCGCGCCGGTTGGCCGCCCGCTCTGCCGCAGAGCGCATGGCCACACTGCTGGGTGAACCCGTCGGCGAGCAAGTCGGCTACAGGATAAAGGGCGCAGCAAAAGTCTCGGCGCGCACCCGCATCGAGGTTGTCACCGAAGGGATCCTGACACGGCGTCTGCAAAATGACCCGGAATTGCGCGGGGTCAGCGCAGTTATTTTCGACGAATTTCACGAACGCTCGCTGAACGGCGATCTTGGGCTGGCCTTGTGTCTAGAGGTGCGTGCCGCCCTGCGCGAGGATCTTTTGCTGGTTGTGATGTCTGCCACACTGGATGCAGAACCGGTCGCCGCGTTGATGGGCGGCGCGCCGGTGATCACCTCTCAAGGGCGCAGTTTTCCGGTCGACCTGCAGTATCTGGACCACCCGCGGGCCCGAACCGCGCGGCTTGAGGCGGACGTCGCTGCGTTGACCGTGGAGGCCCTGACGCAGACTTCCGGCTCTGTTCTGGTGTTCTTGCCCGGAGAGGGCGAGATCAGGCGGGTGGAGCGGGCCTTGAGCAGCCTGATCGATCCTGCAATCGCCGTGCATCCACTTTTCGGGGCGATGCCCTTTGCGCAGCAACAAGCCGCGATTGCACCAGCCGGTGCAGGACGCAAGGTCGTGCTGGCCACCTCGATTGCGGAAACATCGCTGACAATCGAGGGCATTACCGCCGTGGTTGACGCGGGCCTCGCGCGCCGCGCACGGTTTGATCCCGGATCGGGCATGTCGAAACTGGTCACCGAGCGTGTCACGCAGGCCGAGGCCAAACAACGGGCCGGTCGCGCCGGGCGGTTGGCGCCCGGCGTATGCTTCAAACTCTGGACAAAGGGCGAAGACGGCGCGCTGGCCGCCTTTCCCCCCGCCGAAATCGAGGCCGCAGACCTGACAGGGCTGGCGCTTGAACTGGCGCTTTGGGGGGGCGACAGCTTGCCGTTTCTGACCATGCCGCCAGCGGGCGCATTGCGCGAGGCACGCGAACTTTTGCAAGGGCTGGGCGCGCTGGACGCAAAGAACCGTTTGACCCCGCACGGACGTTCCATTGCCAGACTGCCCCTGCATCCACGCCTGGGCCACATGCTGCTGCGTGCAGGAAAGGACGCAGCCCCTTTGGCCGCGATGCTGACCGAACGCGACCCGCTGCGCGGCGCAGGCTGCGATCTGCACCCCCGCATGGAGGTGATCGTGCATGGACCTGCGCGGCCTGAAAACCGTGCTGCAATTGACCAGATCCGGCGCGAGAGCAAACGGCTGGCAAGGCTGGCCCCGCCCTGCCCCGCGATGCCCTTTGCCGAAGCCGCAGCCCTTGCCTTTCCCGACCGGATTGGCCTGAAGCGCCCCGGTGATCCGCCACGCTGGTTGTTGTCAGGTGGCAAAGGCGCGGTCATGGACGCCACCGACACTTTGGCACAGACCCGTCTTTTGGTGGTGCTGGATGCAGACGGCGACCCAACAGAGGCACGCATTCGCCTTGCCGCCCCCCTGAGCGACAGCGCCTTGCGCCGCCTGTTCGAGGACCGGATCACATGGCATAAAAATGCTCTTTGGTCACGCCGCGAGCGTAAGGTGCTCGCGCGTGACCAAGAGATGTTCGGCGCACTTGTCCTGCGCGATCAGGTCTGGCACGATGCTCCTGACACAGCACTGGCGCGTGCAGCACTTGACGGTGTGCGCCAACTGGGCCTGCCGTGGAGCGATGCCGCCCGCAGGCTTCAGGCCCGTGCGCTGCTTTTTCACGAAACGGGCGGAGACATCGCCGATCTGTCGGACACAGCCCTGATTGACACAGCACAGACGTGGCTGCTGCCTTATCTTGACGGGGTGCGCACCGCCGAGAATATCCGCGCGCTTGACCTGCTGGAGCCGCTTCGGACGCACATCGGTTGGGCCGCCCTTCAGGCGCTTGACGCGCAGGTGCCCAGCCATTTCACAACCCCGATGGATCGCAAGATTGCCATTGATTATGCCGGCGACCACCCCGAGGTCAGCTTACGCATTCAAGAAATGTTCGGCGTAACTGTGCACCCTACGGTTGGCCCTGCCCGGCGACCGCTGCGCGTCACGCTGTTGTCACCCGCCGGGCGGCCCCTGCAAACAACGATGGACCTGCCCGGCTTCTGGGCAAGCTCATACGCAGACGTTCGCAAGGACATGCGCGGGCGTTATCCCCGCCACCCGTGGCCAGAGGACCCGACACGTGCCGACCCCACACTGCGGGTCAAAAAACGCAGTTGAAAGCGGCCCTGCCACGCAGCAAGGCACCTGAAATCGGCATCGTCAGCTTGCAGCCGTCACCGCGCGGGCTGTCATGATCTTCACAAGATGCGCACGGTAGGCGGGCGTGCCGTGCAGATCGCCGATCATCCCGTCGGCAGCCATCGAAATTCCGTCAATCGCTGCGGCCGTGAAATCCGCCGACAACAAGGCCTCGGCCTGCGTCCAGCGGAACACGCCCTCTTCAGAGGCGCCTGTCACAGCAACCCGCACACCGTCGGCATATTTTGCGACAAACACGCCGACCAGAGCGAACCGTGACGCAGGCTGCACAAACTTCTGATAGTTCGAAACCAGCGGAATAGGCAGGCGCACTTCGGTGATAATCTCGCCCTCGTCGAGGGCCGTCTCGAACATCCCCTGAAAATAGTCGTCCGCCGGAATTTCACGCGCATTGGTCAGGATCGTGGCCCCGGTCCCCAGCACGGCTGCCGGATAGCACGCAGAAGGGTCGTTGTTGGCAACGCTGCCGCCGATTGTGCCCAGATTGCGCACAGCCGGATCGCCGATATGCGCAGCCATTCCAGCAAGCCCGGGAAAGTGGTGTTTCGCCTCGGTCGCGACAGTGGCATGGGTCGTTGCGGCCCCGATACACAGGGCATTCGCATCACTGACGCAAACGCCCTTGAGTTCCGGGATTGCTGTAAGACTGACCAAAATTTCAGGGGCCGCAAGGCGTTGTTTCATGGTCGGCAACAGCGTTTGCCCACCGCTCAGCGCTTGTGCATCGTCTGAGGCAAGCGCCAACACGGCGTCTTGTAACGTGGCGGGCTTGACGAATTGAAAGTTATGCATCCGGGGTCTTCCTTTTCCTATGGCGGGCTTCGCCAGATATCGGTCGCGGATCACTTGGGGCGTCAACGCGCTGCCTGAGGGCGGTCGGGAAGCGTGCGGTGCCTTTACTCTGAGGTGTCAGGCCGGATGGTCGAGCGGCAGCAAAATTAATGCTCCCGTTCAGCGCTCCTCGCACAGCGCCCTGTCTATTCGGCCGCCACGGCTGCCACGTCCTGTCCGGAGGCCGCCATGATGGATTTTACAATATTATGATAACCTGTGCAGCGGCAGATATTTCCCTCAAGGTATTCACGCACCTCGGTCTCTGTGGGTTTCGGGTTTTCTTTGAGCAATGCCGCAGCAGACATCACCATACCGGGCGTACAAAAGCCGCATTGAAGGCCGTGGTACTGTTGAAAAGCCTGCTGTATTTCCCCCAATGAGCCATCGGCATTGGCCATGCCCTCGATGGTGGTGAT